>JBCBZU010000258.1:0-4041 GCA_039815165.1 Pseudomonadota bacterium | reverse complement strand
TGAACGCTTCTGGATTGACTTTTTCTCTGAGCTGTTAGCCAATAGCGCTCAATACTCTGGCGATGGTGAACATATACGGTGTCGAGTCTATTCCCATGAGACTGAGAGCCATATACTTATCGCGGTTGAGGACAATGGCCGTGGCTTAACGCAAAAGCAAATTGCAATGGCGATAATGCCGTTTCGCACCCTCCATGATCACGATCATGACTCGGCGGGTATGGGTCTGCCCGTTGCCAAGCGTATTGCCGAGCTCCAGGGAGGAGAATTCGACATAAGACCGGGATCCAATAACGGCGAGCATGGGCTAACAGTGACCGCCACCTTACCCAAGAGTGCTGTCGCACCTAATACAAGCACCTAATACAAGCACCTAAGACAGCCCTTCCAGGAACAAAAAATCAGAATTAACACATGAATTGACGAATGAATTGAAAAAAGTTGAACCAAGTATTGATATTCATCTGGACACAGATGGCAGCACTGACGTAAAATGTCGCTCCAGCCGAAGAGGGCTCAGCCTTCTTTCAATCAAGCAAAAGCGAGGTGATCCGACGTTGATTTGCGTCGTTCTCATCTCGCTTTTTTGCAACTGCAGATTACCTATCCGTGAACTCCAAAGATGCTTGTTAATCATTAACGAAGCCACTGGTTATACCCGGCGATTGGCTACGCATATATTCCCATGCCTAGTGCCTGCGAACAGACATAGACGACGTAGGAGACTGTTTTGACCATAGAGCCCACAGCTTTGCCCCCCCTTTTTCAGCAGGGGAACCATCGTAAACCTGCCCTATTGGTGCTTGCCAATGGCAGTGTATTTAGCGGTACGGCCATTGGTGCAGAGGGCACTAATGTGGGTGAACTTGTGTTCAACACCTCGATTACCGGCTATCAGGAAATTCTTACCGACCCCTCTTATGCTAAACAAATCATCACCCTAACCTATCCCCATATCGGTAATGTCGGGGTTAATAAGGAAGATGAAGAGAGCAGCACTATTTGGGCATCTGGCCTAGTCATTCGCGATCTTCCTGCCTTGGCCAGCAATTTCAGAAGCCAACAATCACTGGATGTCTATTTAAAGACGCGAAAAATTATCGGTATTGCTGATATTGATACGCGGCGCTTAACCCGTATCCTTCGTCAACAAGGCGCTCAGAGCGCTTGCATTGTCGCAGGCGATAGCGCAGGTGATGGCGCAGGGAATAGCGCTGCAAACAGTATTGATCGGCAGGCTGCCTTGGCCGCTGCAAAAGACTTTGCCGGACTAGCAGGCCTGGACTTGGCGAAACAAGTCAGCGTTTCTGAGCCTTATTCATGGCAAGAGGGTACATGGACGCTGGGACAGGGCTTTAGCCAATCCACACCTAAAGCCTATAAAGTCGTCGCCTATGATTTTGGCGTAAAGCGCAATATTCTGCGCATGTTAACGGACCGCGGCTGTGACCTTTGCGTTGTGCCTGCACAGACGCCGGCAGAAGAGGTCCTGGCGATGTCTCCTGACGGAATCTTTCTCTCTAATGGCCCGGGCGACCCAGAGCCCTGTGATTACGCCATCCATGCAATTCAGCGCTTCTTAAACAGCGATATTCCGCTATTCGGTATTTGTCTGGGGCATCAGTTGCTGGCTCTTGCCAGTGGTGCCAAGACCGTCAAAATGAAATTTGGCCACCATGGTGGCAACCACCCTGTACAAGCATTAGAGACAGGCAAGGTAATGATTACCAGCCAGAACCATGGTTTTGCGGTGGATGAAGCCAGCCTGCCGGCCAGCGTACACGCTACTCACAAGTCTTTATTCGATGGTTCATTACAGGGTATTCGCTTTAGTGATAAACCGGCCTTTGGCTTCCAGGGCCACCCCGAGGCCAGTCCGGGGCCCCATGACGTAGCGCCCCTGTTTGATCAATTTATTGCTCTTATGAGCGATCACGATTAACGCCCAGTGCGAACAACAAAAGTTTAAAAAGCGACTTAATTAAACCGTTATGCCAAAGAGAACAGACATAGACAGTATTTTAATTATCGGCGCGGGGCCCATCGTTATCGGCCAGGCGTGCGAGTTCGATTACTCGGGCGCCCAGGCCTGTAAAGCCCTTAGAGAAGAGGGTTATCGCGTTATTTTGGTTAACTCTAACCCGGCGACCATTATGACCGATCCCGCCATGGCCGACGCCACCTACATCGAGCCTATTCGCTGGGAAACGGTGGCAAAGATAGTTGAAAAAGAACGCCCTGGCGCCATCCTGCCAACCATGGGCGGACAGACGGCGTTGAATTGTGCACTCGCGCTGCATCAGCATGGTGTACTCGAACAATACAATGTGCAACTGATTGGCGCAAATTATCAGGCCATTCACAAAGCTGAGGACCGTAATGCCTTTGATAAAGCCATGAAAAAAATTGGCTTGGAATGTGCTCGCGCTGAAATTGTTCACTCCATGGACGAGGCCTTAGAGGTGCCAAAACAATTTGGCTTCCCGCTTATTATTCGCCCTTCGTTTACCATGGGAGGTTCCGGTGGTGGGATTGCATACAATTGGGAAGAATTTGAAGAAATTTGCCAGCGCGGCCTGGATTTATCACCGACCAACGAACTATTGATTGATGAATCACTGCTGGGTTGGAAAGAGTATGAAATGGAAGTCGTGCGCGATAAAAACGACAACTGCATTATTATCTGCTCCATTGAAAACGTCGACCCCATGGGCGTGCATACCGGCGACTCCATTACCGTCGCACCGGCACAAACCCTGACCGATAAAGAGCTACAAATTATGCGTAATGCATCGATCGCGGTGTTGCGTGAAATCGGCGTGGAGACGGGGGGTTCCAATGTTCAGTTTGCGGTCAACCCTGAAAACGGTCGCCTGGTGGTAATTGAGATGAATCCGCGGGTATCCCGTTCCTCAGCCCTCGCCTCTAAAGCCACCGGCTTTCCCATTGCCAAAGTTGCCGCAAAACTGGCGGTCGGTTATACCCTGGATGAATTACAGAATGAAATTACCGGCGGCGCGACGCCCGCGGCCTTTGAGCCCAGCATCGACTATGTGGTCACCAAAATCCCTCGCTTTACGTTTGAAAAATTTGGCGATGCCGATGCCCGTCTGACCACACAAATGAAGTCTGTGGGTGAAGTCATGGCGATTGGCCGTAGCTTCCAGGAGTCCGTTCAAAAAGCCTTGCGCGGTTTGGAAGTGGGCTCGGCTGGATTTGAAGCCATTGTGGATTTGGAATCCGATCAAGCCATCAGTCAAATTCGCCGCGACCTATCGACTCCGGGTGCACAGCGCATTTGGTTTCTGGGCGATGCTTTTCGTGCAGGGATGACAGTGGATGAAGTCTTTGATCTGTCGGCCATTGATCCATGGTTTCTCATTCAAATTAAAGAGCTCATCGATTTAGAAGATAAACTACAGAGCGTGAACCTTACGCAATTGGCAGAAAGCGATGTGCGCCTGTTAAAGCGTAAAGGCTTTTCTGATAAACGCCTGGCTGCTCTGTTAGGTGAGACCGAAAAATCAGTGCGCGACTACCGCTACTCTTTGAATATCCACCCAGTCTATAAGCGTGTAGACACCTGTGCGGCTGAATTTGCAACGCCCACGGCCTATATGTATTCCACCTACGAAGAAGAGTGTGAAGCTGAACCATCATCTCATAAAAAAATCATGGTGTTGGGTGGCGGCCCGAACCGGATTGGCCAAGGTATTGAATTTGATTATTGTTGTGTGCATGCTGCACTTGCCATGCGTGACGACAACTACGAAACGATTATGGTAAATTGCAATCCTGAGACGGTATCAACGGATTACGATATCTCTGATCGCTTATTCTTCGAGCCCGTAACCCTTGAGGACGTGCTGGAAATTGTTAAAAAAGAAAACCCCTTAGGCGTGATCGTTCAATTTGGTGGGCAGACACCGTTAAAGCTGGCGCGTGCCTTAGAAGCAGAAGGTGTGCCCATCATTGGCACCACCCCAGACGCAATTGATCGCGCTGAAGATCGCGAGCGTTTTCAAAAAATGATTCAGGATT
>JBCBZU010000080.1:0-7528 GCA_039815165.1 Pseudomonadota bacterium | reverse complement strand
GCCTCCGGCTGCTCTCCCCTAGTATTTATAAGCCTCCGGCTGCTCTCCCCTAGTATTTATAAGCCTCCGGCTTATAGGGGCCTTCCACATCAACACTAATATAGTCGGCTTGGTCTTTGGTCAGTTTGGTCATTACACCGCCAAAACCGCCTACCATATCGGCTGCCACTTCTTCGTCTAATTTTTTAGGAAGAACTTTTAAGTAAATACTATCGGCTTTTTCGCTGGCGGGAAGATCGGCAAATTTTGCGCCATACAAGTACATTTGTGCAAGCACTTGGTTGGCAAAAGAGCCGTCCATAATGCGTGATGGGTGGCCGGTGGCATTGCCCAGGTTGACCAATCGCCCTTCCGCTAACAAGATCAGATGATCCTCGCTATTGTCGCTACGCTGGATCTTGTGTACTTGTGGTTTCACTTCTTGCCACTCCCAGTTTTCTCGCATGTAGGCGGTGTCAATTTCATTGTCAAAATGACCAATATTGCACACCACTGCACCTGGCTTTAATGCCTCTAACATATAGCGGTCGCAGACATTAACGTTACCGGTAGTTGTCACTATAAGATCCGTTTTTCCCAGTAGATTCTTGTCGATACATTCTGCATTGTTTAAATTAAGACCATCGATGTAGGGCGAGACCACTTCAAAACCGTCCATGCAGGCTTGCATGGCACAGATAGGATCTATCTCTGTGACTTTAACAATCATGCCTTCCTGCTGTAGTGACGCCGCAGAACCTTTACCCACATCACCATAGCCAATGACCAGGGCTTTTTTACCGGACAGCAGGTGGTCGGTGCCGCGCTTAATGGCGTCGTTTAAGCTGTGTCGGCAGCCATATTTATTGTCATTTTTCGATTTGGTAACAGAATCGTTTACGTTGATGGCGGGCACTTTTAACTCGCCTTTTTCTATCATCTCCTGTAAACGGTGAACACCGGTGGTGGTCTCTTCAGAAATACCGTGAATTTTATCCAGCATATCCGGGTATTTGCTATGGCACATGTCAGTCAGGTCACCACCATCATCAAGAATCATATTGGCATCCCATACCTGAGCACTCTCTTTTTCAGAGAGAATGGTTTGCTCGATACACCATAAAAATTCTTCTTCGGTTTCACCTTTCCACGCGAATACGGGAATACCGGCAGCGGCAATGGCGGCAGCGGCGTGGTCTTGGGTTGAGAAGATGTTACAGGAAGACCAGCGAACTTCTGCACCCAGGTCAACAAGGGTCTCAATCAACACAGCAGTCTGAATGGTCATATGAATACAGCCCATAATCTTTGCGCCAGCCAAGGGCTGTTGTGCTTTGTATTTTTTGCGCAGAGCCATTAGCGCGGGCATTTCACCTTCGGCAATATTAATTTCTTTGCGGCCCCATTCGGCATCTTTGCGAAATTGCTCGGGGGTGGTGGCAGCGACTTTGTAGTCGGTAAAGTTTTCGACAATTTTTAGTTCAGCATTCATTTTGAATTCCTCTTATTTAAGGGGGTCGGTATTAGAGTAAGTTAGGCGCTTTTCGATATTCAGTAATCTTTTAACACATCTACCTTATCGGTTTTTTCCCAGGTGAAATTTTCTTCCTCGCGACCAAAGTGGCCATAGGCTGCTGTGGGACGATAAATAGGGCGTTTAAGATCAAGCATAGACACTAATCCACCCGCGCGCAGATCAAAGTGCTCACGAACCAGATCGGCAATCTTGGCTTCTGGCAGGGTATTTGTGCCAAAGGTATTAATTGATATGGATGTGGGCCTGGAAACACCAATGGCGTAGGAGACTTGAATCTCGCAGCGATCGGCAAGACCTGCTGCAACAATATTTTTCGCCACGTAGCGACCGGCATAGGCAGCCGAACGATCAACTTTAGAAGGATCTTTACCGGAGAAAGCGCCGCCACCATGTCGCGCCATACCACCATAGGTATCTACAATAATCTTACGGCCGGTTAGACCACAGTCACCGACAGGGCCGCCGATAACGAAGTTGCCCGTTGGATTAATGTGAAATAGAGTGTCGCCATGTAGCCACTCTGCGGGGAGCACCGGCTTAATGACTTCTTCCAACACCGCATCGCGTAAGTTTTCCAGGGAGATCTCCGGGTCGTGCTGGGTGGACAGCACCACTGCATCGATAGCTACGGGCTTGCCGTCTTGGTAGCGCAGCGTGACCTGACTTTTCGCATCAGGGCGCAGCCAGGGGAGGACTTTATCTTTGCGAAGTTGGGCCTGGCGCTCGACTAAACGGTGGGAATAATAAATCGGGGCGGGCATTAACACATCGGTTTCGTTGGTCGCATAACCAAACATCAAGCCCTGATCACCGGCACCCTGCTCTTTATCTTCGCCTGCATCCACGCCCATGGCAATATCCACCGACTGTTTTCCGATGGCATTTAATACTGCGCAAGAGGCGCCATCAAAACCAACATCACTGGAGTTGTAGCCAATATCGAGGATAACTTCGCGAACCAGGTCTTCTAAATCAATGTAGGTTGAGGTGCGTACCTCACCGGCTAACACCACCATACCGGTTTTCACCAGAGTTTCGACAGCAACCCGGGAATTGGGGTCATCCTTCAATATGGCATCGACCACCGCATCAGAAATCTGATCAGCCATTTTATCTGGATGGCCTTCTGATACCGATTCCGATGTAAAGACTGAGTATTCGGACATAAAGTTTTCCTCGTAATGTATTTGCGCTGGGTTTAATTGCCTAGGCGCTTTTGTGAAATTGTTGTAATTGAATTTGAAAGCCATTACGCAGTGCAAAGTAATGACTGTGAGCGTGGGCCAAACCCACTGCTTGGGCCCACTGCTGTAGTTCTTTAGGATCAAAGCCCAACCATAAGTCACCACAGGCGGTTTTTGCCCAGTCCTGATTATGGCGGCAAAGCTCGGTCAACAATAATATGCCCCCGGCATTCAGGCCCGCGGCAATATCCATAAAAATATCGGCGGGTGAGGGAGTATGATGCAACACCATATTCATCACCACGCAATCGACATCACCCTTTTGCTTGTGTAAAAAGCGGGTATCGTCGCAAACAAACTCGATGTTTTGGCAGGCCTGTTGGCGACAGTGCTGACGCGCATGATCCAGCATGGCTGGGGCATTATCCAAAGCCACTACGCGCTCAAAGCGGCGGGCCAATTGAGGTAAAAACTCCCCCCCTCCCGGGCCGACTTCTACGGCTAAGCGACGCTGGTCGGTGCCGTAGCGGGATAAGACTTTGTCTAACAAAGCGATCACCGACTCACCATAGGTGGGATACTCGGCGATTAAATCCTGCTGTTGTTTAAACTTCTCTGCATGCTGCTCAAAAAACGCCTGCGATTGCGCGGCACGCTCTTGCTTTACCGTGGCAACCCTGGTTTCGACTTCGTCTGGCAGCATCAGGGTATCCACCAGATGATAGAGCTGCTGCTGCAATAAGGCCAAAGACTCACTGGCAGAAGGCAGGGCGCGGCTATAGAAAATCGAATTCCCCTCGCGGCGCTTCTCTACTAAGTTGGCTGCTGCCATCACCTTTAAATGATGGCTCATTCCTGACTGACGATGATCGAAAATTTCACTCAACTCCAGTACGCCATAAGCATCCTGTACCAACAGTCGCAAAATTTGCAAACGCAATACATCACCTGCCGCCTTATTAAAAGCAGCCAGCTTTTCAACCTGCGACATCTGGGATGACGACATAACTGTCCACTGCTGCATTTAACCCGAATTATCAAGAATTATGCGCCGCAACCACGAGAGTCTACGCCGTTTTTCGCGCTCGCTGCATAAGCCTGAATTCCTCAATTGGACACACATAAGTAATGATTTCGCTATTCAGTTTAAAGGCTTACAAAAGCAAACTCCTTCAGCCACTGCTTGAGTCCGCGAGGCTCTCTACAGTACCTCCAATCAGGGAATCCAGGTTTAAGGATAAGCACTATAGCAAGGTATTAGAGCTATATCAAAATTTTTTGATATAGATTTTGACTAAAAAGTATACAGTTTTGATGATTTGGATATATGGGGCAGCCGGTCGTCGCTCAAGGCCAAATGATGATAGATGAATTGGATATTTCTGCTTGTCGTCTTCGTCCACACCCGCTGATTTTACGCAAGGCCCTAAAATCACCCAATTTTTTTATTGGTTGACGAGTACTTTGTTAGTCATTAGATTTGCGTAACAAACCTTATCTCACTTTCTTTCTACTGGAGAATCTGTAATGAACGTAGTTGATGCTATTGAAACTCGACGAGCAGTAAAACACTATGACCCCGACCACTCAATGACTGATAAAGAAATAGAACAGCTATTGTCTTTGGCAACTTTATCACCGACAGCGTTTAATATTCAGAACTGGCGCTTTGTTGTGGTATCCGATGCTGAACTACGCCAAAAGATTCGCCAGGCTTCGTGGGACCAGGCACAGGTTACCGATACCTCCTTGTTCATTATCTTATGCGCTGATTTAAAGTCTTGGGAAAAAAGCCCAGAACGCTATTGGCGAACCGCGCCTAAAGATGTACAAGACTTTTTATTGCCTGCTATTGATGCTTACTATCGGGACAAAGATCAAGTGCAGCGTGATGAAGCCATGCGTTCCTGCGGTATGGCTGCACAAACACTTATGCTGGCCGCCAAGTCAATGGGCTATGACTCTTGTCCGATGGATGGCTTTGATTTTGATAAGGTCGGTGAATTAATCAATTTGCCTACCGATCATGTGGTCACTATGTTTGTTGCCATTGGCAAAGCCACTCAAGATGCTCGACCCCGAGGGGGACAGCTCACAGTCGATGAAGTACTGGTTAATAATCAATTTTGACAAGTCTCATACTTACTAACAGGGCATTTGAAAGAATACACTGTCATTTCAAACACGCTGTGAATACGTCCTTGTACGCTCTACGTCGGCTCCTGCCTCCGAAGGTTTGAAATGACAGTGTATTCTTTTCTCTAAACCGGGTAGTACAAGCAGAGAGTTGTAAATTTCCGGGCATTTTAGCTGAGTTATTTTGCCAAATGCGCGACCAAGCTATTGAACACTTATTCTCGAGCTGAACAAAGGTGAACAGTAAGGAAAACGTCTATATTAATTGGCGTCAATTAATGGCGATGATCCTCCTGAAACCGCAATTAAACACACCTGCCTTTGCGCTATGGGAAAATAAGAATTAAGGCGTTTTTTAGTCTATAAATAACTTATGTAAGAAATCAACGATCAACTGCGGTTTCAGGCTAATACGAATAAGTTGTAATAAGCCTTGGCTTTATTAGTAAAACTGATAAATAATAGAGACTTTTGTTAGTAGCAAATCCCCTATGTCCCCTATGCATGAAATTAACGCTGCCAAACGACTAATAGCCCAAGGCCCCCAGGTATGGAACCGCTGGCGCAAGAAAAATCCTGCGGTCTTTCCGGTTCTCGATGGCATTGAACTGTTGGATATGAACCTCAGTGGTATTGACCTTTCTGGCATTTCTCTCAGAAACGCCGTTATCAATCGTTGTAATCTGAGCTCTGCTCTATTGGTATCCGCACAATTAAATGAGGCCAATTTGCAGGAAAATAACTTTTCTTCGGCGCGCATGATTGCCGCGGAGCTCAACGATGCTGATCTTTCACGCTGTCTTTTAACCAATGCCAATATCCTAACCGCCTCAGTTAAAGGCGCTCGTTTTGATGAAGTTGATTTCACCGGCCACGATATGCAGGCCTTTGATCTTCGCAACACCTCGTTTAGAAAAGCCAATCTATCCAATCAATTTCTTTCGCGTTCAGATTTATCGGGCGCTACTTTAGATGAGTGCAACTTGGTCAACTCCGATCTATCCTATGGCAATTTTAGTCACGCTTCCCTAGCGAATGTAAATTTATGCTCTACCCAATTGACGGGCGCTCGCTTTATTAATTGCAATTTAAATCACTCTAATTTTTCTAGTACTCGTTTAGAAGAAATTGATTTTGAGTCCGCCAATCTAAAAGGCGCTGATTTTCGTCAATGCGTTGTTAAACGCTGTAGTTTTAAGAAAGCGGAGATCACTGGCTGCTTTTTTGACGAGGTTAAAACCATCGATTGGGTTTTATCTGATGTCAAGTGCAGCTATGCCTATTGGGACAAACAGGGTATACAAAAAACCTATTATGCGAAACATGATTTTGAGCGTATTTATTCCGACACTTTAACATTGGAGTTGCTTTATCCTTTCCGTCTTTCTGCATCTGAAATATCAACCTTACCCATCCTGATAGAACACCTGCAAGCCACTCAGTGGGGCACCTCTATTCGCTTAAAATCCATTGGCGATAGCTCGGGGGGGTCTTTGGTGGTGCTATCCATCGATGAGATAAGCGCTTACAATCCCTCTGAGCTTAAAAATATTTTGCAGCGAGAGGCAAATTATATTGTGATGGCACAGATCTCAATGCGCCAGGATATTTTATTGCAAAGCGCCTTAAAAGAAGAAGTTGCCAATATTAAGGAAAATTTTTGGCCGCGTTTGCTCGAGCTTGCCGCTGAAAATGATCGTCAGGTAGTGCGCAACTTAACGACTATTTTTATGGACTTAAGTGGCTTTTCCCGCTGGAAGGACGACGTACTTGCACAAAAGCTGTCTTTATTTAGGGGCTTGGTAAAACCCATTCTTAGTCGCTGGAATGCGGGTCACCCCAATATGGAAGGAGACTCCCTACGCGTCAGTTTTAAAAATGCCACCATTGCGCTGGCCTGCGCCTGCATGTTGCGGGATGTATTAATCGGGGCGGGATTTAAACTGCGAATCGGCATGGAATTAGGGGAGGTATCTATCGTGCACAATGTGGTGACTAATCAACCTGACCTGGAAGGCACAGCGGTTAGCATGGCTGCCCGCCTGGAAGCGTCTGCACAGCCAGGAGAAGTCATCGCAACCGATAAGGTAAAGTTTTATGCCGAACACCGAGGTTATTTCCATTTCGAACCTCGTCAACTGCCACTTAAAAAAGGCATAGGCGCACACAAGGCTGGCGATATAATCGAGTGCTATGCGGTAGCACCGCTTAAATCACTCGAAGAAATCATTTAAGGGCAGCGCTAAACAACTGTTGGTGGCGAAAGCAGCTGACTAAATGGTCATTGACCATGCCTGTCGCCTGCATAAAGGCGTAACAAATGGTTGGCCCAACAAAAGTAAAGCCTGCTTTCTTTAAGGCTTTGCTCATCGCTTCGGCTGCAGGGCTCACGGCAGGCACTTGCTTTAATGTTCGCCAACGGTTTTGAATAACCTCGCCTTCAACAAACTGCCAAATATAGTCACGGAAACTATCGTGAGTATCGAGAATATTTAAATAGGCCTGAGCATTCTTGGTAAACCCCGCTACCTTCAGCTTATTGCGAACAATGCCTGGGTCTTGCAATAATTTTTGGTGTTTTTTTGGGGTATAACGCGCAATTTTATGGGGATCAAAACCATCAAAAGCCCTGCGATAGCCTTCTCTTTTTTTAAGAATGGTAATCCAGGAAAGACCAGCCTGTGCACCCTCT
>JBCBZU010000337.1:0-3131 GCA_039815165.1 Pseudomonadota bacterium | reverse complement strand
CCTGCCGCCGGAGGTTTGAAATGACAGTGTATTCTTTTCTCTAAAATGGGTAGTAAGTTAGAATAGTTAAGGCCCGCTACCGGTAACAATGAATCAAATAATGTGGTGAAATAAGTTGAACAACCCTATGTATCTATCGTCAATATCGTTAATATCATCAATATCAAAAGCAACTTTACTTTTTGTCCTTGTTCTCATAAGTCTCAATACCCAGGCGTTAAATCCCGGCGATGCCGCGCCGGTTATCGCTTTGCAAACCTTGGACGGTGAAGCGGCAAGCCAGCAACGGCTCAGTGTCAGCGACTTTAAAGGCAAACTTATTTACGTCGACTTTTGGGCATCATGGTGTGGCCCTTGCCGCCAATCTCTACCGATACTTAACAAAATTCGCAATCGATATAACGATAAAGGTTTTGAAGTGCTGGCCATTAATGTTGACGAAAAACTCAAAGATGCCGTTGGTTTTCTCAAAAAATACCCCGTTGATTATCCCATTCTTCTCGACCCTGGCGGAAACTCCCCCAGAGCCTATAATGTAAGGGGTATGCCAACGGCATACCTGATCAATGAGAATGGAAAAGTGATTTATAAACATCAGGGCTTTAAAAAAAAGGACGGCAAGAAAATTGAAAAACTGGTCTCAGACTATTTGGCAAATAAATGATGATTAAACCGCTGTTACGATATTTTACTATGATAACCGTCAGCCTATTGTTTAGCGCTTGCACTTATGTCAGCCCGTGGGAAAAAGGAACCCTGGCCAGACAGGAAATGATGCTCGCGCCAGACCCGCTTGAAGAACGTTTACGGGACCATGTGTTCTATGCCAAGGAGGCATCCTCATCGGGTTCCGCCGTTTCCGGCGGCGGCTGTGGCTGTAATTAGTCAGGGTTGACAACTACCCTTTGTGGATACCCGTTCGACGCTTTAATTGCGCTCAAACAGCTGTATGCGGTGATAAGATGAATTATCGCCAATGGCCTATAACCTTTGCAAAACACACTCTGGCTAAAAATCTCCCCCCCCCTCAAAAAAAGCCTAAATCAATATATCCGCCCTTTTGAAATTTGCTATCTCTACCGCACGCTTTATTGTCCGAATGGATTCTCCTATGGCATGAGGTGCAAAACCCTACCAAACAGATGGTCTGGCCGCGCTTAATCAGCGATGCCTATTGTTGATTTAATGGCTATTAATGATTTTGTGACTATTATTATTTCTATAATACTGGCTTAAGGGTCCTGGAGACCAAATGAAAAAAAGCAGTACCCCATTGATGGCACTGACGGCCGCCGCGCTCAGCCTACCTGGAATCATGCCGAAAACGACACAGGCACAGGCTGTCCCTGAAAAGTACTCCGTCGATTATCGCTTTACTCACTATAAAGAGGACGACCAGCCAGCAGATAAAAACAGTACCAATAACAGTGTCGAGCGCTATGAAATTGATGTCCATCAACTGGGTGTAGTGGCCCCGGTGTCAGACACGGTTAGCATTAACCTTAATGCATCGGCAGAAACCTTATCAGGGGCATCGCCCTGGTTCATTATTGAAGGAGCCGAGGGCGAGCCGGTGCAGGTTATGAGTGGTGCCACTATTGAAGAAAGTCGTGATGAGTATGGACTTGCGGTGAATGTCTACCCAGGGGGGAAACGTATCGGCTTGGGCATTAACCGCTCAACAGAAAATGATTACCAATCCACCAGCTTTAATATTAACGCCTCCCTTTATTTGAATGATAACAATACTACAATCGACCTGGGCTTTACTTTTTCCGACGACACCGTTGAACCGACTCAAGACGCGTCGGACACTGGTCGTGTTATTGAAGAAGATAAAGACAGCGAGTCCCTATCGATAGGGTTTACGCAAGTCATTAATAAAACCTTATTGCTTGGCGGTGGCATGACCTTTACCAACCACGATGGCTATCTTTCAGACCCGTATAAATTTACCTCTGTACAAAGTGTTCTACTCCGTAACAGTCGCCCCAATAGACGCGAGCAATATTCTGTCGATCTCAAAGCGAGAAAGTATTTCGAAAATCTTAACGGGGCCTTACACTCAGACTATCGATTTTACGATAATGACTGGGGCGTTGTCTCTCACACCGTAAGCTTGGGCTGGTACCAAAACCTCGCGAATAACTGGCAGCTCTCTACTCGTTTACGATGGTACGATCAATCGGCAGCAAATTTCTATAGCAACTTTTTTACCCAACAGAGAGCAGATGGCTTTTATTCAAGTGATTATCGGCTCTCTGCCTTTGGCGCTATTAGCTATCGCCTTACACTTACCAAGCGCTATGAATTCGGCATATTCACCATTGCTTATGAAGACTATGACAGTGGCGAAGGTTTAGACTCAGACGATGATCTCAACCCGGGCTTGGTGGATTTTAATTTTTTCACGCTTGGCTTTGGTTACACATTTTGACAGTGTATTCTTTTCAAGTGCCGCGTTAGCCATTTCACCAAAGCGATGGTCTTTTTGATTTTTGCCGGTTTTGTGAAAGAGGGTTTTGTAAAAGAACAGCGGGATTGGTCACGGCTTAATGAATTGACTATAGCGAGTCGACCCTGAAAAAGGCACTGGGCTTTTGCATTGAAAGGAAAAACACGACCGTTATCCTGGAACACATCAGTTGGCGCCTGTCGCGCTGGATCGAGCGATTAGGGGATAACAGCGCGACGCTATGCATATCGCTTGACCATGGTTTTTTTCCCCAAACGATTTAAAGCTTACGGTTTTATCCTGCTGACTAAAGCGTACATTTCCCTTAACCTGGTATTGATCCAGATTAGTGACAATCCGCGATTCAATAGTGTGCCAGGTTTGTAAGTTTCCCCTTATCAAGCCTGTTGGCACATAGTACACATCCACCAGATACTCATCATAAACTTTCGGTTTATCGGGTGAGCTCTCTATTGGTTTTAAATCCGACTGAGAAAAAAAATGGTGATTATGAAAGGCTTTATTTGCCCACTGCTGCGAAAGGTGCGCATTGAGTATTTTGTCAATAAAAACATAAGCGAGGCCTAGCAGTAAGGCGGCGGCTGCAAGTCGGTTTACCATCCTGTAAATGACTCTTCCCTTTTTGCTCGGATCGATAGCACTCATGGGCACATTT
>JBCBZU010000019.1:0-12769 GCA_039815165.1 Pseudomonadota bacterium | reverse complement strand
GTCGATCAGCAGCTTTACTATATTACAGAATCCAAAGTAAAAAGCCTTACACGCCGCAGCATTGTAGAGATACAGTCTCTTCTTGTAGGCTTTAATGTCAGAGCGATGTTTTTACGACAAGTAAGCCCCTACGATGAAATGATCGGCCTTGAATCCAGCCAGGGCAGTAATGAGCTGTTGGTTCCTCTGGGTAACTTTTTTGAAGGAATGGTTAACGAAAGGCGTCATTGATATCAGGTCACTGATATTCGCCCATCACAATAAGTCAATTCAGGTGGCAAAATCTCAGCCATTGGTATATGAATAGCCGTGATTTATAAGATTACGGCCCAGTATCTCGCCCAAGGTCAACACAGATGCTTAGGGAAATTTAAAAGCCAGTGCCCCTTTACCAATGCCTTCAAAAGCTTTCACCTGTATATGTCTTTTGGGAAAACGCTTGCCCAAAATATCGGCAATATGCCGGGCAATAAACTCAACGGTCGAATCGGTATCGATTAAGTAGCAATGGCACTTGGGTAGTTGCAGCGTAAATTCACCTTGCGCGGCGCTATAGGTAAATACCGCATAGTTAACCCCCTCTTTTACCATTGTTTGGACTAGATCCTCTCGGGTACCAATATAGATATCTTGCCATTGCTGGCACCACTCTTGCTCTAAACCATGGTCACGCTGACTATCGAGATAAATCTCTATGGTTGAACGGTGTCCGTGGGCGATGCGTTGGCAGTTACCGCTGTGTTTTTTTAGGCCATGGCTGTAGTGATAAAAATGATGCTCAATGACCTCAGGTATAAAACGTAACTGAATGCGGTCAATGGTGTCGGGCAGCAAGGCGCGGAGTTGGCCGATACACCAGCGAGCTACGGTATCCGGGGTTACCTCCTCGCTGTCAATTAAGCTTATTGCACAAGCGGGTGATTTGCAGTAAATGGATTGCCCGTGCTTGTAACGCCAATCCACAGTCACCTCTGTTAAGCTGCGCGAAAGCGTGAGCTGATCGGATCGTGCCGCCACCACTAAACAGTGATCAATATGTTGGTCCAGCCACTGGCGCAGGGTTTTTTTGACAATGCCGAAATCACACACCATGCCCTGTTGGTCGAGGGCACCTTCAAGAACCACACTGGCAAGCCAGGTCTCACCCACTAAACCACGGCTGGGGTGCAGATAGCTAAAATCAACGTTGGTCAGGTTGTCGACAAAAAGGTGCATGGTCTGTTTAGAGCCTAACAGTGTTTAAAAAGTGCGCATCATATAGTAGAACGGCTCTGGTGTTAACCGGCTTGGCACTGGGGGCAGAAATACAGAGATCTGCCCGAGCGTTCTTCCCTTACAATTGACCCTTCGCACACATAGCAGGGCAGGTTTTCTCGGCCATAGCAACTAAATCGATAGGATTCTCGATGAGTCAAGCCCTGGCTTTTTAAAGACTTTACCCGGCTCGCCGGATTCGTAATGCCTCCGGTGCGATAGGCCCGATGGGTCAGCATTAAAATGGATTTTGCCAGCGTGTTGAGTTGCTTTTGCGAGCACTGTTGAGGTTTAAGGGTGGGACCAAGCTGTGCGTGAAATAAAATTTCTGCCCGCAAATAATTGCCGATCCCCGCCAAAAACTGTTGATCAAGCAGTAGCGTTGCCAGTTGCCGGCGAGTAAATGCAGGGGCTGTTAAGCGTTCGACAATCATTGCTGCACTCGGCTGTTCAGACAAAATATCCGGCCCCAGTTTTGCCAAAAAAGGGTGCTTGTGCAGTTGCTTATCGCGCAGCACTTCAATATCAGAGGCGCTGTAGAGAAGCGCACTGCCTAGCGGTGTATGGATCGTCAGGCGAAGTTTGCGCTTACTATTGGGCATGGGCTTGCCCGCTTTAACCGTCTTCCATACACCATAGAGTTGATTGTGACTATAGATGACCATACCGTTGGCAAATCGGGTTAGCATCGCCTTGCCTCGGGTGTCGACGCGGACTATTGTGCTCTGGGCGAGTTTTTTCTCAAAACGTGACAGGTCTTTAAATGTAAAGTGCAAACCAGTGATGGGCTGATCCACCAAAACAGTTGCAATTTGGTCGGCAGCGCGTCGGATTTCAGGGCCTTCAGGCATGAGTTGTGTCTGGGTGTAATGGTTGGAGCAGGTACTTACGTTTGGCAACGACAAATAGAGCAGTGAGCGTGGCAAATTAGGCTTATCCCGCTTACCTTTAAGGTGGGAGAAGAGCGTTATAAAGCAGGGTAGTGTTTATAAAAGGTCAGCACTTTGCGTACATAGTTTTGTGTTTCTTCAAAGGGCGGAATGCGGTTGCCATAGCGTTTAACCGCATTTTCGCCTGCATTGTAGGCCGCTAAAGCCAGTTTATAATCACCTTTAAACAATCTAATCAGATAACTGAGGTATTGGCTACCGCCGTTTATGTTTTCAGCGGGATTAAAAGGATCTCTGACACCAAAGCGCAGAGCAGTGGCAGGCATTAACTGCATAAGCCCCTGCGCGCCTGCATGGGATACGGCGTGGGAGTTATAAGCTGACTCTGCCCGGATAACCGCATGAATCAGCCGATAAGGGATGTTGTGTCTATTCGCTGCTCTTCTGATCGTTGGGGATAAGGCTTTTTTGTTGTCCATATCGAGGCGATAAGCGGTTTGGGGAACCCAGCCGCGTTCGGTTTTGACCTGTCGGATATAGCCACTGTGTTTGGGTGTGTCAGTGAGTACTAAGCGACCCTGAGGGTCGATATAGCGATAAATAGAACCCTTGGCATTTACCTGCCCCGCAAACAAGGCACACAGTAAAAACAGCAAGGGTGAATATCGGATCAACCGCGAATATCGGATAAACATGGAAACCATAAAAGCATAGAAAACAAGGACTTTAACAACAATTACCCTAACTTTAGACAATTTTTTCCATTACACCAATAACGGCGTATTGCCGTTTGTGTGGGATTCTCACCGCTTGTGTTCGAGCACATTTACGTCTGTAAAGCTAAAAAGGCCGTACACTCTGTGCTTAACTGGCCATTATTTCTGTGCCTTGCCTTGGTCCAGTGAGTATATAAACGTCTATTGCCTTGCAAGTTCACCTAAAACTGCCCATAATCCACGCCCTCTGGCGGGTTCGCTCTTACCTTGGGCGATGCTGGCAGAGTGTTATGGAGTACCCGGTTGGTCCCCTCGCAATGATCCACTGTAAACCCCGCCAGGCCCGGAAGGGAGCAACGGTAGCCGTGACATCATGTGCCGGGGTGTGGCTGGCTGGGAACTCCACCCCAACGATTGGCGGTGCCAATCGGCCATCCCCCGCTATAAGTCTCCGGCTTGTTCGCCGATAGCTTGTTTGCCGACACTAAGAGCAGCTCTAAACAGTAGAACTTTTTCGTGAGATCGACAAAGCACCGCGCCGAGAACCGCAGTTTACTGGGGCCTACATGAGGATTAAGTCATTTGTGGCTTTTTTGGCTTTGCTTAGACTTCGCTTCATGCTCAAGCCCACAATCTGTATAATCTGGTGCTATCGTCGTTGAAGACCCAATAATAGAATCTATGAGCTATCAGGTACTCGCCCGTAAATGGCGACCACGTTCATTTCGTGAAATGGTTGGCCAGGAGCATGTGCTCAAGGCGCTAATCAATGCCCTTGATCATAACCGTTTACACCATGCCTATTTGTTTACCGGCACCCGCGGAGTCGGTAAAACCACTATTGCCCGTATTCTCGCGAAATGCCTGAATTGTGAAACCGGCGTCAGCTCTGAACCCTGCAATCAGTGTAGCGCCTGTACAGAGATCAACGAAGGCCGCTTTGTCGACCTGATTGAGGTGGATGCGGCTTCGCGAACAAAAGTGGAAGATACCCGAGAGCTGCTGGACAATGTCCAGTATGCACCCACCCGCGGGCGCTATAAAGTCTACCTGATTGATGAAGTCCACATGCTCTCAAACAGCAGCTTCAATGCGCTGTTGAAAACCCTTGAGGAGCCGCCACCCCATGTAAAATTTTTACTGGCAACCACTGACCCGCAAAAGTTGCCGGTGACTGTCTTATCCCGCTGCTTGCAGTTTAGCCTTAAGAATATGAGCGCCGAGCGCATCGTTGGTCACTTGCAGCATATTCTTGAACAGGAAATGGTGCCCTTTGAGCAAGCGGGGCTGTGGCAGTTAGGGCGTGCTGCTGACGGCAGCATGCGCGATGCGCTCAGCCTAACGGACCAGGCTATCGCCTTTGGCAACGGTAAAGTGACAGAAAAGGATGTGCGCTCCATGCTGGGGACCATTGATCAATCACTGGTCAGTCGTGTGCTTAAGGCCTTGGTCACAGAAGATGCGCAAGCCGTTCTAGGCGCTGTTGCTGAGTTGGCGGAGCACTCACCTGATTACCATGGTGTGTTGGCAGAATTGATTGCCGTGTTACATCGAATTGCCATTGCTCAAGTAGTGCCAGAAGCCATTGATAACAGCTTAGGGGATCGCCAAAGTATTTATGAACTAGCGCAATCCATGGCCCCGGAAGATGTGCAACTCTACTACCAAACCGCACTATTGGGCCGCCGCGATTTGCCTTTGTCGCCGGATCCGCGGGGTGGTTTTGAAATGGTATTGTTGAGAATGCTGGCGTTTAAGCCGCAGGGTGTCGCCGAGCTACCCGGCAAGGCACTGACCGCTTCAAAGGCAAATTCGGATCAAAGCCAGGCTTTGCAGACCGCGGTCGAGGGGTTGCCCGAAGCGATAAAAAAGCCTGAAGCGCCCGGTGCTCATCGCAATTCAGTTCAGCGCCAAGCGCCAAGCCCTGTAGCGGCTGTTGACGCTTCTGCAAGCCTTAGTGGTGCAGATGCCCATCCGGTAGATACGAGCCCAGCGCCGGTGCACTGGAATCATGGTGAAGTGCTGTTGGCAGATACAGCAGATTCTATAAAGAGTCAGTCAACAGACACCGCAATTGATACGCTTGCAGCACCGTCAGCACAAGCGCGGGTACAGCCTGTCACCAACACCCAGCAAGCCTTAAAACAACCGATAGACAAAACCGCGCAAGAACCCATTAATACTGAGCCCGCCGGCCCACTAGCGTCAACTGCAAAAAAACATAAGGCACTCTCCATTGAACAGCTCACTACAGATAATTGGCTAAGGGTTTATCAGCAATTAGACACTGGCGGCCTGTTACAAAGCACGGTTGCAAACAGTGCCTATGTGCAAAAAGTGGATAACACATTAGAGTTTGTACTCGATGAACAGCAAAGTACTTTGTATGATGTGAGTCATCAACAGCGAATGGCAGAATTACTTAGCGATTATTTCCAACAAACCTTAACGGACAGTATTCGCCTGGGTCCGCCCGTGGTTGAAACCCCCCAAAAAACCCTTGCACGCTGCTGGCGGGCGCTACAGCAAAAATCATACCCGGCATTAGAAAACGACCCTGTTGTACGCCAGTTACAGGACATCTTCGGCGCTCAAATAATACAAGATTCCATTAAACCCATTGATCCAACATAGGTACTAAAATAATGAAAGGTCTCGATAATCTCATGAAGCAGGCGCAAGCCATGCAGGAAAATATGCAGAAAATGCAAGAAGAAATCGCCAGTATTGAAGTCTGTGGCGATGCGGGGGCAGGAATGATAAAAGTGACCATGACCGGTCGCCACGATGTCAAGTCCGTTGAAATAGATCCCTCTCTATTCAGTGAAGATAAGGGGCTGCTCGAAGATTTGATCGCCTCTGCCGTCAACGATGCCGTCAGAAAAGTTGAAGTCGCCAATAAAGATAAAATGGGCAATTTAGCGGAGGGCATGAATCTACCCCCTGGCTTTAAAATGCCGTTCTAGACTCCATGAATCGTGACTGCGCTTGGTTGTTAATACTTAGTCTCACCAGCCTCACCAATTGCCCGGAACAATGGGCTTACGCAGCAGGTCATTATGACAACAACAGGCTGTTATGGGCCATCTATCGCAGCCAACTGCGGCGACTTGGCTATGTTTACAGCCATTGTGTGCGCTGTTTATTCTTCTTTAGCTTCTGTTCTACTTTGCATAAAGTGAAAAACCATGTTTAGCCCTTTAATTGATGAGCTTATCGCTGCGCTGACCTGCCTGCCGGGTGTTGGCCGCAAGTCTGCACAGCGTATGGCATTTCATTTGTTGGAGCGCGACCCAGAAGGTGCGGGGCGCTTGGTCTCGGCGCTGGGCATTGCCATTGACAAAGTGGGGCGCTGCCAAAAATGCCGTACCCTGACAGAGATGCCTGTATGCAGTATTTGCCAAAGCACAAAACGACTGTCAAGCCAACTCTGTGTGGTAGAAACACCGGCAGATATTGTCGCCATTGAACAGTCGGGCACTTATCAGGGCAAGTATTTTGTATTAATGGGCCGCTTATCGCCGATTGATGGCATTGGTCCTGCAGAAATTGGCATTCCCGACTTGGAAAAACGCCTGATGGATGATGACATACAAGAACTGATTTTAGCCACCAACCCAACGGTGGAAGGTGAGGCCACTGCTCACTATATTGCTGAACGTGCCCGTGAACAGGGCGTGACGGTATCCCGTATTGCCCACGGCGTTCCCCTTGGTGGAGAACTTGAGTATATCGACGGTGGAACCTTGGCGCACGCCTTTAACAGTCGGCGTAGTTTTTGATGTCACCCATATTGTTGATAAAGTCTTATCAATCCTCGTCAGTGTGTTTGGTTTACTTGCGATCCGGCAGTAGCGGCCTTATTGTGGCGGATTCTCGTTGGGCTACCCGATGCGCGCTTATCCACCACCCCATAAACAGTAGTAACAACGCTAATGACAATAGAGTTTGAGTGGGTTGATAGTAATCAACGTTTAGTTGACTTATGTGCTCAATGGCGGCAGCAGCAAGCCATTGCACTGGATACCGAATTTATTCGCAGCCGCACTTTTTTTCCCGAAATTGGTTTGCTGCAGGTGGCGGATCAACAGGGCAATTATCTTATTGATCCACTTGCGATTAGCGACAAACAAGCCCTGCAAGCCTGTTTGACCGATAAACGGGTCACTAAGGTGATTCACTCCTGTTCAGAAGATCTCGATGTGTTTCAGCGTTATCTCTCGATAGTACCAAGCCCGCTGTTTGATACACAAATTGCGGCTGCCTTTGCGGGTCATGGTGCTTCTATTAGCTACGCCAATTTAGTTAAGCAGATACAGGGGCAGGAAATTCCTAAACAAGAAACGCGTTCAGATTGGTTACAGCGACCGCTAAGTCAGTCGCAATTAGAATACGCCACTTTAGATGTGCTGCATTTGTTGGCCATCTATCGTCAGCTCAAGGCAAGTTTGCGGTCAAAGCAGCGACTATCGTGGTTGGAGGCGGACTGTCAGCGAATAGTGGAAATAAAAGCCGAACAGGAAAACTTAGGCGAGTACTACCTAAAAATAAAGTCCGCATGGAAGCTAAACCCTCAACAACTCGCAGTATTGCAGCATTTATGTCAATGGCGAGAACAACATGTGCGAAAACTGAATATTCCCCGCGGGCGTTTAGTAAAAGATGGCTGTCTTTGGGAGATGGCTTATCGCCTCCCGCAGAATAGATCGCAACTGTCACGCATTAAAGAACTGCACCCTCGGTTTATAGAGAAGTACGGCCAACCGTGTTTACAAATAATTCAAGATACTGCTGAGCAATCAATGCCTTTGCCCGCTTTACCCGCACCGCTAAATGTACAGGAAATGAGTCTATTTAAAACACTAAAGTCACTGGTTGTAGAATTGGCGGAAAATTTATCAATGCCCCCAGAATTATTGGCACGTAAAAAAGATATCGAATTTCTTGTGCGCCATGCCCAAGCCGAAGGCTCGATAACTCTACCGCATTCATTGCAAAACTGGCGCCGCGATATTGTTGGTGGCCCATTGCTTAAGCAACTGATGAAAATCATCGACCAAGACTTGCGCGGCGATTGCAGCAGTTGATGTCTGTAGCAAGAGACTGTGATTTCATTATACAGGTTCGCGATCAACTGCTTGTCTGTTATGAGAAAATATAAGAACTCCATAGACGCGCTATCACGGCTATGTTTTAATGTTTTTGATGTAAATAATGCATACCCCAAGAGAAAACCAGCTGATTTCCTACCCATATGACCAAGAAGATTTGTGCAATTTACCGCTGCTCTAAAAAACAGGGCATGTATATCTACCTTGATAAAGATAAAGACATGGGTGAGTTACCCGATGCGCTTAAAAAACTGACCGGGCGCTTAGAGCTGGCAATGACCTTAGTCATTACTCCCGCAAAAAAACTGGCGCATGCACCTGCCGAAGATGTGCTGGCGGCAATCGATAAGCAAGGGTTTTACTTACAAATGCCGCCGACGCAAGCGCCAGAACATACTCGTGATGCCATCAGTCAAGCCAATCAAATGCTGGAGCGGTAGTTGTTCGATATCGCTGAAAAAGACAATTTTTAGAACTGCCCTTAATGCAAAATCTTATGGTTTCCCGCCCTGGCGGGAATGACCGTTAGTCAGAGCTTGCTATTGTTTAACAAGAGTCATTCACTATGGAAAAACCATTCTGGGAACAAAAGTCACTGTCTGAGATGAGCCCTCAAGAGTGGGAGTCCCTGTGTGATGGATGTGCAAAGTGCTGCCTGCACAAATTGGAAGACGAAGACACTGGCGATATTTACCATACCGCAATTGCCTGTCGTTTATTGGACTTGAACACTTGCCGTTGCGGCGATTACGCCCAACGCAAATTAAAAGTGTCCGATTGCCTGGTGTTGCGACCACAAGATATAGCCAATATTCACTGGTTGCCAAGCACTTGCGCGTATCGCTTAGTTGCGCAACAACAAGCGCTACCTCAGTGGCATCCATTAGTGTCAGGCAGGGTTGATAGCGTTCATCTGGCGGGTGTGTCTATTCGTGGCAAAGTCGTGAGTGAAGTCAATGTGCACCCTAGTGAATATGAAGAGCGAATTATTCAGTGGGTAAATTAGCCTGCAGTCAGTCAACTCGTATGGTGTCAGCAGCGAATCCGACAATGGGTTCTAGCGATATATACTACTGTGGGGCTATTGTTTTTGTAACTTTATAACACTGTAGCAACATGCATAAAAAACAGATTTAGAGCAAGAGAGCACTATGTTTTCATTTGAAGAGTATCTATGGGGGTGGCTTGTCTACTTGTTTTGCTCCATTGGTTTATTGTTGGTTTTTTGGCGCTTAACCCGAAATATTTCCTGGTTTTATATAAAGCAATGCCTGCGCCTTATTGTTGCCACGTTACTGCTGACGCCAGCTGTGGTTGACAATACTGCGTTTTTTATATCGCCGGCGTGGGTCCAAGGCCTTCTGCAATTGGTGTTTGCGGGTACAGAGGGCTTCCTTCCCATTGGGCGCTTATTACTAATATCTGTTTGTCTTATGCTAATCATCTATTTGCTGATATTGATCGTCCAGCAACTCTGCCGGCGACGGCGACGGCATGGCAGGCCTTATTCGTCTTCAGCATATCGCTAAAAATAGCCTGTCGCCGTGTTCGGCTGTCAACTTACTAACGGTGCACTTGAAAAGAATACACTGTCATTTCAAACACGCTGTGAATACGTCCTGGTACGCTCTACGTCGGCTCCTGCCTCCGAAGGTTTGAAATGACAGTGTATTCTTTTCTCTAAACTGGGTAGTACTTGTTCAGAGCCCCTTTAACAACTGGCCCTTACCGCCCGCGTTGGGGCCAGGTATTATTGCCAAATCGACTATTGGTGCTATAACTTAAGAGTATATCTGGAACCTCTGATTAACGGTCATTCCCGCGAAGGTGGGAACCCTAAGCCTTGGAATCAAATGGATTACTGCCTTCCCAGCGATGACGTATAGGGAGTCAATCAGATGTTCATCGCTATTTGTTGATGTTGTTATCACAGCAATAAGGTCGCTCATCTTTATGACTTATCTTCTCTTTAGATGTTTCATCTGTCTATGGCGTGTATTACCCATAGCCTTATTGATTTGTGCTTTCACAACAAGTGCCTTTGCCCAGGCACCTGAAGCGGCAAAGCCTTCTGACGTGCGCATCATTATCGATGTCTCGGGCAGTATGAAGAAAAATGACCCGCAAAACCTTCGCCGTCCCGCCTTGGATATGCTGATCAAATTATTGCCCGAAGACAGCAAAGCCGGAGTATGGACCTTTGGTCAATACGTCAACATGTTGGTTAAACATCGCCTGGTTGATGAACAGTGGAAGCAAGAGGCGAGCAACGATGCGCAAACGATTAATTCTGTCGCGCAATTCACGAATATTGGTGAGGCCTTAGAAAAAGCCTCTTACGATAAACACTACTCCACTAAGGACCAATTTCAAACACACCTGATCTTGTTAACGGATGGCATGGTTGATATTGCCCGTGACCCAGCCGCTAATGTGATGGAGCGCAACCGTATTCTCAATGAAATTTTGCCCGGCTATCAGGATGCCGGTTTCACTATTCATACGATTTCTTTATCGGATAATGCCGATAAAAAATTAATGGACCGCTTATCGCTGGCGACCAATGGCCAATCCGTTGTTGCCAAAAGCGCAGACGAATTAATGCAGGTGTTTTTACAAGTCTTCAATCAAGCCGTGCCTAAAGAAGAAGTTCCCTTAGAAGGCAATTCGTTTTTTACCGATTCCAGTATTGAAGAATTTACCGCCCTGATTTTTCGCCAGCCAGGATCACCACAGGCACAGCTAATTTCCCCTGACCAAACGGCCTATACAAAAGCGACTAAGGACCCCACCGTGAGTTGGTTCGGCACCAATGAATACGATCTTATTACCGTTAAACAACCCCTTGAAGGTGAATGGCGAATCCTTGCTGACCTGGAGCCACAAAGTCGTGTGACCGTTGTCAGTGATCTAAGCCTGGTGGTAAAGCCAATCCCCACCAATTTACTCATTAACGACCAAGTGGATTTATCGCTTGCACTACGTGAAGAGAACAAAGTGATTAAGCGAGCGGAATTTTTGAATCTGCTTGATATTGATGTGACGGTTAAGGCAATTGATCATCTTAAAGAGGGTGGTGATAAAGAGGGCGGTGATAAAGAGAATGGTGATAAGCAGTGGCAGAAACGATTGTCTGATGGATTAGTGCCCGGCGATGGCGTTTTTACTGACCGCTTGGATTATTTTCGTGAAACCGGTCAGTATTCAATTACTGTCAACGTCGATGGTAAAACCTTTCAGCGTCGCTTTAACCAGCAAGTAAGTGTGCGCAATGCCTTTGCCGTTGAAAGTAGTGTGGATGATAAAGACGGAAAAACCCAGTATAAAGTGATGGTCATTCCTCAAGACCAAAGCGTTAATTTGGGAAAAACCCAGGTCGTTGGCAAATTAAAAGACCCTTCCGGCGCTAGCAATATTAAAAACTTTCGCTTTACCGATGAGCAGTTGTGGGAGTTACTGATTCATCCTCAACAACAGGGCGAATACTTTTTAACCCTGCGAATTACCACTGTCAATGAAAAAGGCGACACAAATAATATTATTCCCAAGCCCTTAAGCTTTACATATCCGCTCACTGACAACGTCTTTGAGCCTGACGCGGTAGTGGATGAACAAACAGACATACCCATAGATGAGCCTGTAGAGCCCGAGCCAATAAGCACCAGCAATACAGCAGAACCTGCGCCTGAACAGACAAGTGAAGCTGAACAAACACCCCCAGAGAAAGAACAGCCCAAAGACTATAGCCGATGGATACTCTACGGTGTACTGGTCTCAGTAAATATTTTTATTGTCTTGATCGTCTATATTTTATACCGTAAATTATTCAAACGTAAAACCGCAGTCGCTGATGACGATCAACAGCCCGGCGATGCTAAACCAGCGGCCGCAGCCGCGGCAAGCGCCTCCGGTTCGGAAGAGCCGCCGATGGATGAAATGGCGATTAATGACCTGGCGGATGACGATATTGATCTTTCCACTGACGCTGACGCTGAAGCCGATCCTGATTTGGATATCAGTGAAGATAATGATCCACTGGCTGATTTAAGCCCCGATGCACTGGATGACGATGATGCGGCTAGCGATGATGAAGACCCTGAATTTTCACTGGATGATTTTGCACCAGATGCCTTAGACGACGATGATGACAACAAATAGATCGATCAGCCACAGTGACTGAGCCTGTAAATAGTTTAGCGCTCGCCACTAAAAATTCTTGATAAAAATAAGTCCTTACTGTGAACTATCCAGTAAAATAGTGATATCGCCAGGTGACGCTGACGAAGAAAAAGTTTACTCTAAGCGTTCTTATCCCTTGTCCTCCTTATTTTTCGTATGTTTCGTATGTTTCGCTTTTTTGAACAGTTTATTACACCTTTCCCCTCCGAGGAGCCTGGTCAGCCCCCGACCGGCCTCTTCGCCTTCTGTCGCCATTATACTCGCGGTTCGGAAAAACACCTGGTGGTTATGGCCTTTTTAACCGGGCTGTTAGCCATACTGGAGGTTTCACTGTTCGATTTTCTTGGCCAACTGGTCGATTGGCTCTCCACCAAGAATCCCGATACTTTTCTTGCAGAAGAAACGGGCACCCTATTGTGGATGGCCTTTATTATACTAATAGCTATTCCTGTAACGGTTTTATTTCACACCATTTATGTCCATCAGGTACTGTTGGGCAATTATCCCATGTCGATCCGTTGGAATATGCATCGCTATTTGCTGGGACAAAGTTACTCTTTTTATCAAAATGAATTTGCAGGCAGAGTGGCCACTAAAGTGCTGCAAACCGCACTATCAG
>JBCBZU010000198.1:0-4865 GCA_039815165.1 Pseudomonadota bacterium | reverse complement strand
GGTTTTCTGGAGTTTATACCCGATACTGAACTCTCAGCACAGGACTATCGCCATAAATTGCGAATACTGCGCAGTTATTGTACCCAAATTATACATTCACCCAGCTTCGAGGATGCCTTGGACATAGCGGTCAAAGCCGGCCGGGACATTTCGGGCTTTGCCCGCGTAAAAATTTATCAGTTTCAACCTGACTGGTCAGGTGAAGTCGTTGCTGAAAGCAAACGAGACACTATGGAGAGCTACAAAGGTCTATTCTTTCCCGCGACTGATATCCCCAAGCAGGCGCGTTTTCTATTGGAAAAAGTGCCTTATCGATGTGTTCCCGACGTAGGCGATAATACGGCTGCAATTGTTCCGGAACTGAATCGAAAGACGGCCAAGCCCTATGATCTATCGTGGTCATTACTGCGCTCTACTTCGACAGTGCACACGGAATACTTGCGCAATATGAAAGTTCAATCGACCTTTACCGTATCGCTGCTAAACAAGGGCAAACTCTGGGGAATTCTAGCTTTTCATAACGATAAAGCTAAGTTATTGCCCTTCGATATTTGGGGTCCATTGCAGGATATAGGCACTACTCTAATGGCCAAGTTAGAGCAGCAATCCGGCAAACAGCAAGTTAAAATGATCCATCGCTTGCGCAAACTGGAAAGCTCTGTGGCCGCAACCATTAAAACCAATGGCAATATAGAAAAATCCATCGCTGAGTTTATTCCACATTTAAGAGAATTTTTACGCGCAGATGGTTTTGTCTTTCAATACGGGGCCAACCTTTATACAGACGGCAAAGTGCCAAGTGAGCAGTTTATTCTTCGCTTGTTAGACTGGGCAACCAAAAATAATCATGATGATTACTCTAAAAGTTATATTACACAGGCCTTACACAAGGACTGGCCCGAGGCAAAAGACACGCTAAAAGAAGCGTGTGGCGTCTTGATAGAACCGGTTGGCTCCCATCGCTTTTGTCACCTGGTCTGGCTTAGAGCACCGATTACCAAAACAACCACTTGGGCAGGTGACCCGCGTAAATCCCAACATTCAAGTGTTGATAACGATGGTTCACTTACACTATTACCCAGACATTCATTTAACGCCTGGGTAGAGCAGCACCAAGACCAAAGTCTGGCATGGACCGAAGATGAAATCTATGCTGCACGTGAACTGTTTAAAGATATGCTCGATCTTGTGGCGAGCCAACTGCAACTGTCAGACTCAAACAATAAACTCCAAACCTTTTCTTATGCCGCCGCTCACGATTTAAAAACACCTCTCAGACATATTCGATATGTACTTGATGCCGTAACAGAAATTAAAACCATACAAGAGTTGGACGACGCTAGAGAACTCATCACCATTGCCAGCCAGTCTTCGAATCGATTGCAAAGTCTAATTGATGGCATGATGAACTATGCGTCACTGGGCAAAAAGGAACTAACAAGGTCTTTAGTCGACCTCAATACAGTCGTCGATAATGCACAATCACTACTGCAAAAAGAAATTAAAGACAGCGGCGCGACGCTGGTACTAAAAAATCTACCCAGCCTTAATGTCAATAAAGAATTAATCACTACGCTATTGGTCAACCTAATCAATAACAGTATTAAATACCGCTCAAAAGCACGAAATCTACAGATTATCATTGAGGCGGTGGAGTCGGTTGGCATCGTACAATTGTGCATCAGTGATAATGGCCAGGGCATTAATGCGCAATACGCGAATAAAATTTTTGAGCCATTACAGCGCCTGCATCACCACGACGATATTGCTGGCAATGGCCTTGGCTTAGCCATTTGCAAACGTATCGTGGAAGCCCACAACGGTAAAATCAGTCTCGACACCGCTTATCAACAAGGTGCTCGATTTGTGATGCGGTTTAAAACATAATGCTTGACCTTAAAGTGCAACAGAATTTTAACGTTCACCATGAATTAGCCTCGCGCACCCGTGATGCTCACCAATCCCTACATCATCATCCACTCATCAGCCAGCTTGTTAGCCCTTCGCTAACGGCTAACGGCTACCAAATGATTCTGTCGTGTTACCATGGCTTTTTTCAGAGTGTTGAAACACGGCGTGAGCAATATGCTTACTGGGCCGAGTTTTCGTTACAAAGTCATATCGAGAACTTACAAAAGGATTTACGCTATTACTCTATAGACCAAGAAAAGCGGCCCTCTATTTCATTGGACTGGCTGCAATGTAAGGTATCCATACTGGGGGCACTGTATGTCTTACATGGCTCTGGTTTTGGCGCCAGAGTGATTGCCAAACAACTGAATAATACACTTCCAGAACACCCACACCACTTTTTCTCCCAAAACACAAACAAACGTCATTGGCAACAACTGCTTAATAATCTATCCCTAGCCGTAGATACTGAGCATCGCTTTGAGCTTTTGGTATCATCTGCACAAAATACCTTTTATACTCTTGGCCGTACAGTGAAGTAGCAGTCAGCCTATGCGATATTACGCAGGCTTTATCCATTTACCTTTCTCAGTTCGCGTTCAAATTGAGGAGAAATACCAAAGCATTTGCGATAAACCCTATTGAGTTGCGCAATGGATTTAAAGCCGCTTTTAAACGATATGGTTTTTAGTGACGCATCGGACACAATTAAAGCGTTTCTGGCAAACTCTGCACGCATGCGGCACAAGGCAGCTGCGGGGCTTAAACCGATACTGGCAACATATTTTCGAGCAAAAGACCTTTCGCTCATTTTTACCTGCTGTGCCATGGTAGACACTCTTATCTCTTTATCTATATTCGACAATATCCACTGATGCAGATCCGAAAATACGCTACTTTGGTCACGGTTCAATAGATCGATAAAACTACTGAATTGCGACTGCTTACCGGGGCGTCGAGAATAAAGCACAAGCTCTTTTGCCGTTGTATTGGTGAGCCCTGATCCATGGTCATCTTCCAATTGGGCAAGCGCCAAATCCATGCCGGCGGTTATTCCTGCCGAGGTCCAGACGCTCGCCTCTCGTACAAAAATAGAATGTGCATCAACCCTGACATCGGCAAATGCCCGTTGAAGTTTGTCGCAGTGATTCCAGTGAGTCGCCGCCCGCATACCCTTTAACAGCCCGGCTTCAGCCAGCAGAAAAGCGCCCGTGCAGACAGAAGAAATTCGATAAATTGCAGGCCCTGTTTTCGCGATCCAGGGGATTAACACCGCATCGCTGCGCGCCTGATCAACCCCTGGGCCACCAACAATAATCACCGCCGTCTCTGGGCTTAATGTTGCAGGTAAAGCGGAGCTCATTACCGATACCCCTGCACTAGAGCGGACCTGCCCGCCCTTCACAGAAACCACCGATAAGTCATAGAGCATACCTGCATCTGAGTTCATCTCATTGGCCGAGGCAAACACTTGCAATGGACCGGATAAATCCAAAAGCAAAAAATTATCAAATACAACAAAAACAGTCAGCATAAAGCCCCCCGTCACTTTGGCAGAAATTATGATATTTTTGGCATTTCTGTCAAGCGTAACTTGGCTACCATCATACCTTCAACACACACATCCCATAAACAACTCAAGAGTAAAAGGGCAATGAATATAGGCATTTACATCTATGATAAGGCAGAGGTTCTGGATTTTTCCGGACCATTTGAGGTGTTTTCAACCGCACAACGACTGTCAAACCAAGCCGATTTATACAATGTTTTCCTGGTCAGTGAAACAGGTGCCATGGTAAGCGCTCGTGGCAACTTCAACGTTATTCCTGATTTTGGATTTGCGGGCCACCCAGAGATCGATATATTAATCGTGGTTGGCGGCATACACACTCAAGAAATCAAAAAACCAGCAGTCTTAAACTGGATTAACCAGCAATCAACACAATCCCAGATTGTTGCATCTGTGTGTACGGGTGCATTTTTATTAGCGGCAGCCGGCATCCTCACTCATCAAAAAGTCACCACTCACTGGGAAGATATACCTGATTTACGCACAAACTACCCACGCTTGGAACTTATTGAAGGCCAGCGCTGGGTGGATGCGGGAAACATTATTAGCTCTGGGGGCATATCCGCTGGCATTGATATGAGCCTTTATCTAGTCAGCAAAACCAGCAGCCTAATGCTGGCTGAGAAAACAGCCAAACAAATGGAATTTGATTGGACAAAAAATCAAAATAAAGCATCAATCGATTGAAGATAAATTCAGCGCTTCACTAATCCGTAACCTCATGGTGTACATGGTAAAGCACAGATACGTTCAAGCACCCGGTTAATTTCTTGGGGTGATAGAGTCTCTTAATGCTGCCGCGTAGCGGCTTGGTTCAACAAAACCAGGCAGCCGGAAATAAAAAACTGCGGCCAAAAAGCGGTCCCAGCTTTTTGTTTACTCTGCTGGCGGCGTTAAATTTTAAATCGGCCGAGCACTTGAACACTATATAGAACAAGTTATACTTGTCCAAAATACAGTGCAAGTGAGGTTAATAGGTGCAACAAATGCTGATTTAGGGTGATGCTCGTGAAATTAGATGTTATTGAGCTAAGGACACTTAAGTATTATTTATCCAAGGCGTATGAGGCAGAGAAGGCCACACTCAAAAATATGGAAGAAGATTCGGATGAGTATATGGAATTGGCAAATGATCTTATGATTTTGGATACACTTATTAGTAAAATCGTCAAAGCAAAACCTAACGAACAACGATAAGATTGCGCGATAACAGCCGCTGGTGCTTTCGAATTCGTCGTTCTTGCCGGGAGGGTATCAGTAGTATTCGAGCCTATTGCACCACAAGGAAAAATTTCCGAGAAAATTTTTGAAATGGTTGGTGATCTTTGGTCAGCTTGGTGAAATTGGTAGAGCCTAATAAAAGTATCAAAAGGGAATCAAGAAG
>JBCBZU010000089.1:0-7203 GCA_039815165.1 Pseudomonadota bacterium | reverse complement strand
CGCTTGGGTATTCGGATAGCAGTCAATTAGTGGGGAAATCCTTGGGCGGATTAATTGCGAGTGATTCTGACCAGCAAACAGTATACAAAGCCATGCTTGCTAAGTGTAGACAAGGTGGCTTTTATTCAGGTGATTTTAACCTAATGGGTAAAAATGGCTGTTCTATCTGGATTTCAGGTTCCTACAATCCAATTTTAAACTACGACGGTAAAGTCAATCGTGTTGTACAGTACGGCACTAATAATACTCAGCGCAAAGAAGCCATTCGTGCCATTAGTGCAAGCCTTGAAAAACTATCACACGGTGATCTTAGCTGCCGTGTTGAAGGCGAATTTGATAAGGAGTTTTCAATGGTTCAGAAAGCCTTTAATGATTCTGTCGAACGCTTGCAAAGCACCGTGATTAGTATTTATGGCATTGCCGATCAGGTTACTGATGCAGCTAATCAGGTATCCACTGGCGCCCGGGAAACCAGTGAACGAGCAGAAAGTGCCGCCGCCACCCTAGAACAAACCGCTGCGGCGATTGCTCAGTTGACCAGTTCGGCACAACAAAATACAGACGGCGCTGTGGAAGCTTCCAGCAAAGCCAATATCAGTGCAGATGCAACGCTTAAGGGTCAGGATGTGGTCAGTCAAACGGTACAGTCCATGCAAAAAATTCAGGACTCCAGTAAACGTATCTCTGATATTATTGGTGTTATTAATGAGATTTCCTTCCAAACGAATTTGCTGGCACTCAATGCCAGTGTCGAAGCGGCTCGTGCGGGTGAGCAGGGTAAGGGATTTTCTGTGGTTGCCAGTGAAGTCCGCAATCTTGCCCAGCGTTCGGCGACATCGGCGAAAGAAATCAGCGATCTTATTGGGGATAGCCGAATAAAAGTCGACGAGGGCACAGAATTAGTGGATCAATCAGGTACTGCCTTTGAAGAAATCAATACCTTAATCAATGAAGTAAACGGTATGATCGAGGGAATTTCCACCGCCAGTCAAGAGCAATTATCAGGTATTCAGCAAATTAATCTATCGGTGGCTAATCTCGATAAACTTACCCAACAAAATGTACAAGTCGTTGAGAGAACCACGGTGGCGAGTGATGACATGTTAAATCAGATACAAAAAATGAAGGCCGACTTAGGCTTTTTTAAGATCTAGGACGCCTAATTTTTCTCTGCCGTTTTTTTAGGCTGTGTTGTTGCTCTAGAGCCCACTGAATATGCTCCTTGACGATCGCTGAATCAAAGTCTTGTCTTTGTTGCAATGCATGTTTCGCTTGCGCAGAGGGCGCCGCATTACCCAGGCCAACCGCGAGGTTACGCAACCAGCGTTCATAGCCGATACGGCGAATAGGCGAACCCTCAGTCCTGGTTAAATACTCTGGTTCCGTCCACATAAACAAATCAATCAATTGTTGTTCATTAAGTTGGTGCCTGGGTGAGAAATCTTTTTCTGTGCTTGGTTTGGCAAATTTATTCCAGGGGCATACCAGCTGACAATCGTCGCAGCCAAATACCCGATTGCCCATGGGGCCACGAAACTCCAGGGGGATTGGGCCTTTTAATTCTATCGTCAGGTAGGATATGCAGCGACTGGCATCCAGCTTGTAGGGCGCTACAAAGGCGTCTGTTGGGCATATTTTTAAGCAGGCTTCACAGCTTCCGCAGCGATTGTCTTTTTGGGTCTCATCAATGGGCAGCGGCAGGTTAGTGATGATTTCTCCCAAGAAAAACCAGCTACCGGCCTGCTCATCCAGTAAAAGTGTGTTTTTGCCTATCCAACCCAATCCGGCTTTTTCCCCATAGGCCTTTTCCAGCACCGGTGCGCTATCGACGAATGGCCGCTGTTGCAGGCCATTAATATCAATCAATAAGCGCTGTGATTCACAGTATTCTGCAATGCGTTTTCCCAGTTTCGCGAGACGCTTGCGAATGAGTTTATGGTAGTCTCGACCCAGTGCATAGCGGGAAATATAGGCCTTGTCAGGGTCTTTAAGTATGGATATTTGACGGGTGTTTTCCGGTAAGTAGTTCATTCTGACCGAGATAACTCGACCCGCCTGCTCCAGCAACAGCCGCGGATTGTTGCGCTGTGCCTGGTGATCGCGCATCCACTCCATCTCACCGTGAAAACCCTGCGCCAACCACTCCTCCAGGTGGTCCACATGCTCACCGGGGTCGGTATTGGTAATCCCACATTGCTGAAACCCAAGTTCTTTGGCCCACTGTTTAATTTCCTCGGCAAGTAAGCGCCAGGGGTGGTCATCGTGGTCAGAAGCAATAAGTGTGGCTGGGGGCTGGATTCTCATAAGCGCTGAGTTTACCAGAGTCCCCTCAGATAGAGCAGATTAACTGTGTTTTTTCATCGACTCGCCCCGCAGGCTATTTTTTTATCCATTTGCATCCAAATGCAGTAGCGCTTCCGTCTTAGGATAAGTAAGCCCTATTTTACTGAATATTCACTTGGAGAAACTCAATGAAAACACAATTTAAAAAAACCGTGACCGCCATTGCACTGGTAGCCGCCACAGCTCTTGTCCATGCCGGTGACACTGGCATTTTAACCAATAAAGCCGGTATGACTTTGTACACCTTCGATAAAGACCAAAATGGTAAATCAGTATGTTATGACGGTTGCGCGCTTAAGTGGCCACCTTACCTTGCGGCTACACAGGCAAAAGAACGTAACAACTGGGGCTTAAGCACACGTAGGGATGGCAGCAAGCAGTGGACCTACAAAGGTCAGCCCCTGTACACCTGGATAGGTGACAGTCAAGTCGGTGATACCAAGGGCGATGGTATTGGTGGTGTCTGGCATGTTGTCAAAAAAGTAAACAAGTCGGCAAGCTATAGCGACGGTGGCGGTAAAGACTACAGGCAATCGACTTCTGATCGTTACGGTTATTGATCGTTATGACAACTTGAAATTTGGTGTTTTGGCGCTAAGGACTATGGCCTTTACCGCCAACCTTTACCGCCAACCTTTACCGCCAGTGGCAAGCGACGGCAAACAATAACCGGCTACTGGCAGCAGTACTGGGCTTAAGCCTGTCCCGTCTCTTTTTTGAGTATCTCAATAAGTCGGTCTGTATCGACGTTAAAGTGGTTGTAGACCACGCGACCCGCGGGGTGAATCACAATAAACCAAGGCGTGCCGCCGGTGCGGTATGCAACCATCGTATTAGGCCGACGGCGCACATCGCCGTGGGCCGCGTTGGGGTCACCCTGATCGTGTCCGAAGGGAATGGCTAAGCCATAGCGCTGTTGATTTTTGAGTAGTGCGTCTTGGTTATTGGTGCTAAAGCCTTCAAAAGTGGTTTGAATGGCTGCAAATTTCACCTGCTCATTATCGCCAAAGGTATCCACCAGTTTCTGCAAGCTGGGAAATCCTAAAGAATGACAGCCCGGACACCAATTTTGGAAACACTTTAAAAGCACCCACTTGCCTTTATTTGCTGCCACTGAAAAGGCTGTGGTTTGCTTGCCATCCGCTCCAATCCAGTAAGAAGCGTCCAGTTCAGGCGCTATCTGGCCCGTAATTCCAGAGTGTTGGGCCAATACCACTGCGGGCGTCAGTAGACTGGCGCTGGCTATACCCGCGGTACTGGCTTGTAGAAAATGTCGGCGGGAAATCATAGGCGGTCTCTCTATTTTCATATTGTCGTCCTGAAAAAATCAGTGTTCGTGCGTCTATAGATGACGTTCTGGTCGACAAGTTCATTGCATTAGCCTTGTCCTGGCAGGTCAAAGTGGGCTTTACTCCCCGGTTTGGAGAAGAGAATACACTGCCATTAGTCTTCGCAGGCAGGAGCCGAAGTAGAGCGTACAGGGATACGTATTTATCGCATGTTTGAAATGACAGTGTATTCTTTTATCTAAACTGGGTAGTAACTAAGATGGAAAAAGTCTGGGTAGAGCGAGCATGTCAAGTGGCGCAGAGTGATGGTGAACACCAATATTTATTGTTGTGTGAAAACAATAAGTGGCATTGTATTACTGGTATTCCAGTATATATTCATTAATACCCTTTGCCATTTTAGGCACTAGGGTAAAGCTTTTTTTCATCTTGGTATTTTCAAAGATTTTAAGCAGTGTCACTGTGTTCAGGCCACCAGTATTGATATTAGAGTCTTTGTCTGCCGGTAATTCAATATATCCGTTAGCTTGGATATAGAATTTTCCCGGATTGGGTATTGCTGCTACCTTTGAGCAATTTAAAACGTGAATAAGTGTCCCAGGTTTACAAACACGGCATAGTCTTTGATACATTTCTTCTAATTCTTTTTGGTTGAGGTAGCTCATTAAATCCCAAATTAATATTCCATCAAAGTATTTTCCATCATCAAATAAAAGGTTCTGATTGCCGAAGCTCATTCGATTTTTTTGCTGGTTATTTTTGATAACTTGTGTCAAATCTTCACAGGTAACGTGGCCGGTATATCTTGATAAAAAATTATTATTTTCGGCGATATCCTTGCCTAAATTAAGCAATTGCTTTTTATTATTTTCTCTCATTTTTTTTATTAAATAAATTAGCCCAGGAGAAAAGTGGGATATGCCTTTTTCTGTTTTTTGGTCAATACGAAATTGATTATCGTAGGTCTTTTTTTCATACTTATAGTTATTTTTTAGTAGAGTTTTTTGTTTGCTTTTGAGGTGAGGCGTATAGCGCAACAAGTGTTCAGTAATACCTGACTCAATACTTCTGTTGTTAAATAAATTAGTTTCTACCATGAAGTCGGGCAGACTTTTTAAGAGTCTGGCGGTTGTAATAATAGATTGTTTTTCCTTCAGTGGTGAATCGATACTGACTTCCAAAATGTCTTGATCTTTAACTTGAAAGGTGCTTGGAAATTGCGGGATGCTTTTGGTTATATAGGTTAGAGAATGAACCAGAGTGTTGGCTTTACAATGAGGCTTTAGTTTTTCAAATAAGTAACTTAATTCCTCAATGGAGAGAAAGTTTATAAAATCCCATAGTAAGATAACATCAAACGTGATTTCTTTAGGATGCTGGGTTAAATAACTGTCCAAATTCTGAACAAAGTTGGAGGTATCTCTTGTTTCGACTATAAACTCTTTTAGGTTTTCAAAGTGAAATTTGCACGCTAATTTAGAAAAAAAACGGAACGTTCCCTCGCGCATTTCGCCTAAGTCCAGGATATGGTTGCGATCAGTATCTTTTATTTCATTAAAAATTGCAGACAGGCCCGGTGAGGAAAATAGCATTATAAAAGTTCACGCAGATTACATAAAGACCTCGGATATCTAGGTATATCTGAGGTCATTAGTGTCTTTATGTGTTGTGAGCATAGAAAGGCAATTAGCTACCTTTTTCTGCTTTTGCAGAGCTGGTGCTCGTAGGGCTACTCTTTATATCGACATTGCTGTTAGTATCCATATCAATTGAACCCCGAAATTTTGCTCCATCTTCTAAAGAAACGCGTTCCGCGACAAGATTGCCGGTAACATTGCTTGATTCCTTAATCACAATACGTTCTGCGCCGCGAAGATCACCATCGACTTTGCCTTCAATGATGATCGTTTTTGCTTTTGCATTGGCCTTTATTATCCCTTGCTCACCAATCGTTAGATTATTATTCTTTAGGTCGATAGTACCTTCAATTGTGCCTTGGATGAGTAAATCCTCTTCACCAACCAGCTCGCCTTTAAAGCGGATTTTAGGTCCAATAACAGCTGCCGGTGTTGCAATATGTGATAAATTTTTCGAGTGGGAGGAAGTGCTGGTGTTAGCAGAGGGTATGGTAGGTTCTTGGATAGAACCAGTGCTTACATTAGATCTATCGTTTTTACTGCCGATCATAGGGGTACTCCAGTTATAGCAAGATATGGCCAATTGGCGATGGGTATTAGATAAAGGGCATGCCTAAAATTGTCTTTTTCCGCGATCTCGGCGCAAGCTCTGTACTCGAATCCTCAGGTACGACCCAGCACATTGCGGTTCTCCGTGCGGCGCTTCCCTGAGCTTACGCAAAAATCTTAATTTGTAGAGCTGCCCTAAACATATTCGTTTTGAAAGTCTCTTTATTAAAAGTCTCTTTATTAGAAGCTTTGACGCAGTTGAACGCGCCTATCGAAGAATAACCTATTCACACTTTAATTTATAGTAATAATGTTAACTGTAAGCATGAGGGTTGGTTCCCCCTCATACTAAACCCGGCCATTTTGCAAGAAGCTGATGATTATTTAACATTGCGCCTTCTGTTCTTATTCTCCAAAGGTTTTTTCCGAATATTCTCCGCCGCTAGGTCAGCAACATCGGCAAGTCCATATTGCGATATCTGCAAAATGCATAACATATTGATTTAAATAATTTTTCTTTTAGGTCAACCGCATATGCATTTTTAAAGGTCATCGACCTAATGGTTAAAAAGTGATTGCGGCCGTGCAGGCATAAAACAGCCAAACCCGATGTGTTAAATAGAGTTATTGGCTGACGGAGTTCAGTATTTTTGTCACTATATCCTTTCCCATTTTTTCATCACCATAGCCAATTAGGGAATAATTATTTGACCACAGTTGTTTTGCGCGTTTTAACCATTCTTCTCTGTCGCTAAGCTCAGATATTTGCATGCCATTTTTCTTCAACCTGTCCATAAAATTGTTATTTTCCTTTTCAATCCAGCGCCATTCAAATTGAGAGGCCTCCATACCCGCTTTAAGGATCGCCGCTTGGTGATCGGCAGACAAAGACTTGAGTTTACTTTCACTCATTAAGATCGGTCCCGTCCAAAGAAATGGGCCATTGTTGGTAAGAAATGTTTGATTAGCTTCCCAGAATCGTGAATCGTAAATAACGCTATAAGGGTTCTCCTGCCCATCGACGACCTTGTCTTTCAGGTTGTCAAAGGTTTCTCCCCAGGCTATCGCCTTCACTTGAGCGCCAAAGGCCTCGTAAGTATCCCTCATTAGGCGATTTTTGGGAGTGCGAATTTTTAGGCCCTCGATATCAGCCAAGGTGGTGACAGGTCTTTTTGAATTGGTCATATGCCGAAACCCGCCAATAAGCCAACCAATTGCTCGCATATCGTGCTTACTTGCCAGCTTTTCATTCAGTTCAACTTGAACAAAGTCGCTGGAAAAGACCTCAACTGCCGAGTTAAAGTCTTCAAAAATATAGGGTAAATTAAATACATTTAAACACTCTGCAATACGGGCGGCATTGCCTACAGCGACAACCGTAATAT
>JBCBZU010000306.1:0-3467 GCA_039815165.1 Pseudomonadota bacterium | reverse complement strand
TGTATTGCGCTATATGGCATTACGGTCATTGAGTACCGATGCTTAGCTATCTTATTTTGCGCTAGGGGTACCACGGAGCTTAACTGATAGTGTTGGGGCTGCATAAACGCCGTGAGATAGACAAAGGGTTTAACCAAAGAGCCCACTTGCCGCTCGGCATCAAGAGCCCGGTTAAAACCGCTAAAGCGCGGGTTGCGATCACCGACCACAGCCAGCACTTCGCCACTGCCCACAGCGGTCACAACAGCCGCCGCCTGGATATCACTGGCGGCACGTTGATTCAGACCTTGTAAATTGCCTTTGATCGCATGTTCTGTGTAGCGCTGTACACTGGGCGACAGGGTGGTAAAAATACGCAGGCCTTCGCTTTGTAAATCTTCTGGCCGGTAGTCTCGCTGTAACTGCCGTTTTACCAAATCCAGAAAGGCGGGGTAATCCCCCTGCTGCTTGTGCGGAAAGTCACTGACACCCAGTGGCTGCCTGATCGCCTGGTTTAACTGCGTTGCCGTAATTAGCTGGCTGTCGGCCATTAGTCGCAAGACCAAATCGCGACGCTGTTTGGCACGCTTTGGGTGTCGCCAGGGATTATAGTAAGAAGCCCCCTTTACTGAACTTACCAACAAAGCTATTTGGTGGATTTGCAAACGCTTGAGGGGACGATTGAAATAGTGTTGTGCGCCCAAGCCAAAACCGTGAATGGCGCGGGGGCCACTCTGCCCTAAATACACTTCGTTGATATAGGCTTCGAGGATATCGGCCTTTGTGTAATGGCGCTCCAAAAGCAGCGACATCACTGCCTCCTGAATTTTACGCCAAAGACTTCGCTCGTGACTGAGGTAAAAATTTTTGACCAACTGCTGAGTGATGGTGCTGCCGCCCTGCACCAGGCCCCCTGCTTTGAGGTTGGCGACCACGGCGCGGGCTATCCCTTTAAGTGAAATACCGTGGTGGCGAGCAAAGTGTTTATCTTCCACCGCAATTAAGGTTTCGCCCAGCAAGGGCGGCACTTGTTCAAGGGGAACGATAATGCGATCCTCGCCATGACTCGGGTAGATACTGCCGATTTCTTGTGGTTCCAGACGCAGTGATAAATTATCCGCGCCGGCCAATTCACTGACTTGATTTTCTTCTATTGCCACACGGTAGTAAGAGGGCTGTTCAGTTTTATCCCAAAAGGCAAAACCCCTGGTGAAAATCTGGTATTGATGACCGGATTTAGAGACTTGCCCTGGTGCTTGCGCGTGACTGACAAAGCGGTAGCCCAAGGCTTTAAGCTCGTGTTCCAGCTCATCAGCAGACAGCGACAAGCCCTGATAAATATTTAGCGCTTGGGCATATACCCTGGCAGGAACAGCCCACTTTTTACCGTCAAACTTTTGCCTTACGGTGATGTCAAGATACAGTACCCATGCACCAACAAGCACGGTTGCGAACAGAAAAAGTTTGACTATCAGCCCCATAGAAAGCCAGTTGTTTTTGTGGGCGGGGCGGCGACGCCTGGTTGCCATATAAGCATTACTTGTTGTAAAAATCTGCATTATACCTGTATCCACTGATCAGGTTTTGCTTTTCCTCACCAGCTCAGCTACAGTGCACTTTTTTTCACACAGAGTACTGATGATTATGAGCCGCTACCACATTTATGGCATTGGCGCCGCACTGGTTGACACTGAGATTGAAGTGAGCGATCAGGATCTTGAACAATTCTCTATTGAAAAGGGGGTGATGACCCTTGTAGACGAGAGCCGCCAGCATGAGTTAATGGATCAGCTCTCAAACCATCTTATTGCGTCGAAACGGGCCAGCGGCGGTTCTGCCGCCAATACCATTATTGCGGCGAGCTATTTTGGCGCGAACAATTTTTATTCGTGCAAGGTGGCCAACGATGACAACGGTCAGTTTTACTTGGCTGATATGCGTGACGCCGGAGTCAATATCCCCCCGAACAGTGCCGAAGAGAATGGCATTACCGGTAAATGTCTGGTGATGATTACCCCCGATGCGGAGCGCACCATGAATACTTTTTTGGGCATCAGTGAGACTGTATCAAGCAAGGAGTTACACGAGCCGGCGATAGCAAGCGCTCAGTATGTTTATATTGAAGGCTATTTAGTCACATCCGACACCGGCCGCACAGCCGCCATTGAATTACGCCAACAAGCGGAAGCCAATGGCGTAAAAACGGCACTGAGCTTGTCCGACCCGGCCATGGTGCAATTTTTTCGTGACGGTTTAAGCGAAATGATTGGCGACAAGGTCAATATATTATTCTGTAATCAGGAAGAAGCCTTAGGCTATACCCAGACAGAGTCATTAGATGAGGCCATCGACGTCCTCAAAACCATTGCCGATGAATTTGCCATTACCCTTGGCAGCGAGGGCGCGCTGGTATTTGATGGTAAAGATATTATCAAGGTCGACCCCGTAAAAGTGGAAGCCATCGACACCAATGGCGCGGGCGATATGTTCGCTGGCGCCTTTTTGTACGCCATCAGTCACGGCTATAGCCACCAACAAGCCGGTAAACTGGCCAGCGCAGCATCCGCCAAAGTAGTCAGTCAGTTTGGGCCTCGATTAGCCGCCCAACAGCATCAAGTATTGCTGGACAGCATTCTTAGCGAATAGCCTGCTTTTGCACCCAGGCATACACCACTGGCATTAGCACCAAGCCAGGCAGCCCATTGAGTAAGCCAAGCAATATATGATGGCTCAGTATATGGGCTCGTACATGCACGCAAATTGCATCCATAATGCGGGGGGGCACTGGCTCAAGTCCAGTCGCAGCCCTCCTTACGCCTGAATTTTTCCCGCTCAAGACAAAGCACACATATTATCGTCTTTTTCAACATTGTAGCTTGCAAAATAAGGTAGACTATTGCCAATCATTAACTATTGGCAAATTAAGACAATGAAAAAATACCTAACTATCGAGCAGACGATTATAAATGCCCTAAAAACACGGAACGGCAAAGCGACAATCGGCGAGATCTTGTCGACAATCAATGCATCATCCAATAAGACTTACGATTGTTATATGATGATTGATTGGTTAAGCAATATGCGCCGGAAAAATCTGATAACCCTCAAAGGGGTGCGCGTACGACTCAGTCCCATCATGAAATAGAAGGCCCGTCAGTCTTAGTGACAGGTTTCTTCATAGCAAAATCAAGAAACAGGAACTCATCGTGTATAGCAATATCTTGAGGGGGAGGGTTAATAGAGCTCCCTACTTTCTACAAATAATGTCCATATGAGGGGCGGCATTCACATGTGGAGAGTAATGGAAGAATGTATGCAGAAACTTTCAACCAACGACTGCAAAAAGCTGACAACCGCTTTTATCTCACAGCAAATACTAGTAAACAAACAAAAAATAGTTTTCTTACTAGGTGGTCTGTTGAAAATCGCTATGATTTTGAGGCCTTCGAGAAAGGTGATAAATTTACGGATTTGCGATTTGACAATGG
>JBCBZU010000053.1:0-8642 GCA_039815165.1 Pseudomonadota bacterium | reverse complement strand
TTATGCGGCGTTAAAAATGTACTCAATCGGTCATTTATTACCTATAAACTCCCTCTTTCCGTGCATTTTTGCCTTGCCTAAAAGCAAAATCATCTTCCGTGCAAAGGTCTCTAATAGACTTTAATTGATATTGATACTGTTTAAGTCAATATCGATCGCTAATTCTTGTTCACCTCGTAAAACCGTTAGGCCGGCCTGGGTGGCATTACGTTTCTGTTGATAAATTTGATTGGCTGCTTTTAAATTGTCTAGAACTTGGCCATCAATAGCCGTCACAATATCGTTTAATTGTAGACCGGTTTGTTCAAAAGCGGCTCGGTTCCGCCCTGGTAGAACGCGAAAACCAACCATTCTTCCGTCGCGTGTTTTACGAGAGAAGCGAATGACGTCACTGATTTTTTCCAAGCGCTGATTAGGGGATAAACCCGATAGCGCTCTCGCTGCCGACGAGTTTGCCGGTGGCGTACCACTTGACTGTGGCGGCACATAAGCACTGGAGGTAATGGGCTTGCCCTCAGGGTACATGTACAGTGCCTCTTGGCGACCGCGATTGCTTAAAATCACTTTTTCTGAAAAGACGCTCATCAACTTGACGTTACTGAGGCCGTCGAGCTCCTCTTCGACCCGGTAAAGACCCTGTTTTCTACCGTTGGCAATAATCGCGTAGGCAAAGGATTGATCTTCACTGGCAAAAGAACCGACGAGTTCAAGATTAAGGCGCGTTTCCTCTACAGTTTCTTGGACCGTCTCTTCTACTGCCTGAACCGGAATAGGCTTGACTTCATCGCCGAATAATTTGATATTTTTTAATGCCTCGATATCCACTGGTGGCATTGTCTCCGCCCCGGCCTCTGGGCGACCGATATCAGCAATGCCAGCGGTTTCTATTTGTGGCTGGGGCAAAAGTCGCAAAGAAAGGCCAGCCAGGCTCACCGCTATCCACACCAGTAAGCAAGCCGCAACAAGGCCTTTAATAAGCAAAAGCGCATTGATAGCGCCCTTTTGATACGCGTTACTTTTCATCAATTGAAATGACTGAACCAACAATTTATAAACCTAGTTTTTCATCCTGGAAATCGCCATTGTGTAGACAATTTGCACTGCGGGATAAGCTATACTGCGTACCTTACCAATATCTTGCGCCAGAAGTAAGCGCTCAACGACGGTTTCTGATTTTATTCGTTGTTCATAAAAATGACTTTATTAAAAAGTAGCAGTTATTCTATAAAATACATAAACTTATAACACTTTGTTAATAAAACACACAAAGTGCAGGTTATCACAGCTTGATCAGAAGTAATACCGCCAATGTGAACTATAGTTCTTTAAGGATGAATAAAGTGTGAAACCGAACTCAACTCAAATAAATCGATGATTTATCATCACTAGATATTGTGGTTTTAGTCATTATAAGACACTATTCACCTTTCAGCCTGGAAAGCGCTGCTGAACACTGATTTTGCGTTGAAAGACTTAGCGTTTTTGAGATCATCCTATAAGCGCACAAGAAAGCGATTAAGAAATAAGGTCTTTTTGCTTTATCAGTAAAGCCCCCAGCAATAAGCGCTTAACTGCGAGTTCTTGGTTCAATATTATCAGCAAGCAATCGTTTCGTTTATGTTTATACTACAAAATCAAAATGGCTATTTTTTAGCCAAATCAGGCGAATGGATCGACGGGCGACAACCTCAATTGCTCTTTAGAACTTTGCACAAGGACGAAGCGTTAAATCAATTGTTCGAGGCCAATAGCCGCGACCATGCTCTGCGGATTAACTTAATGCAGTGTGAGATCAGCTCTAAGAAACTACCCATTATTCCTGAGGCACTTTTACCCTTGCCCCTAATAAAGGAAAACGCTGAGCAGACGGAGGAGGTCAGCGCCTAAGCAATTAACACTCTTGACAGCAGCCACTAGCGACAAGCTCTTATAGCCCACGGACTCAGCCAATAAAAAATGGGCGCACAAAAGATGATTCTATTGTCAGGCAAGGCAGTATAATGGCAGAATATTTTTGATAACACACTATCCTAACAGCAGATAGCCGCTAACCCCGGTTAGTGCAATAATAGTCTTTCCAATGATCGGGAATACCTTATCCGTTGACGGCTAGTTAAGTGAAAAAATCGTTTTAAGTCAACAGATAACCAAAATATTCCGTTCGCATTAACCTAAACATTCCACCAGAGGCCCCTATGACTATTTTTCTACTTTTTTCCAGAGGAAAAATAAGGCCTAGTTTAAAAGCAAGCCAAATGAGTTTTTCAGCTCTATGACAACACTCTCTCAAAGGCTCCAGGGAATTCGCCAGGCAGGCGATTTGGCCAATATAACCGGCATTATTCGAGGGCTGGAAAAAGAGAGCCTGCGGGTGTCACCGCAAGGCACTCTCGCGAACTCGGCTCACGCCGAAACTCTGGGCTCTGCCTTGACTCACCCCCATATCACTACAGACTATAGCGAAGCACTGCTGGAGTTTATTACTTCACCCAGCGGCAACATCGAGCAACTTATTCGCACTCTGGATGAACTGCATCGCTATACCTATCAATGTATAAGCAAAGAGGTGCTCTGGGTAAACAGTATGCCTTGCATGCTCAGCCACGACAGTAAAATACCAATTGCCCAGTACGGTTCGTCCAATAGTGGCCAGATGAAAAGCATTTACCGAATTGGACTGGGCCATCGCTATGGACGGGCTATGCAAACCATTGCGGGAATACACTTCAATTTCTCGGTCTCTGATCAGTTCTGGCGCTTCTTAAAAGACCAAGACAAAAGCATACTGTCGCTAAAGGATTACAAGACCCATGGATACTTTCGGCTTATACGCAACTTTCGCCGCTATTTTTGGTTGCTATTGTATTTGTTTGGGGCCGCACCAGGCGTATGCCATAGTTTTATCCAACATCGCCAACATCAACTGGTGCCGGTGGGTGACGATCACTATAGCCTGCATACACCTTACGCAACCTCATTGCGCATGGGCGATTTAGGCTATCAGAGTTCAGCCCAAGAATCGCTAGTGATTACTTATAATTGTTTACAGACTTATGCCAATACTCTTTGTCAAGCGATTACCAAAACTCATCCGGGATACGCCAGTCTTGGGGTTAAAGATAAAAATGATAACTATCTCCAATTAAACGATAGCTTGTTGCAAATCGAAAACGAATTTTACAGCGTTATCCGACCAAAGCGCACTGCGGCCAGCGGTCAAACCGCACTGAATGCACTGACAAGCGGAGGCGTGGAGTATATCGAAGTTCGCTGCCTGGACTTAAACCCCTATGAGCCTGTCGGCATAGGCGCCGGGCAAATACGCTTTCTCGATATTTTTTTACTATTTTGTCTAATGGAAGACAGTCCAGAATCCGATGAGAGAGAACATCAACACTTGCAGGAAAATCAGCGACGTATGGTGTATCGGGGAAGAGATCCTGAATTGATGCTTTATCATTTTGGCCAAGAGCGGCCTGCTCGACAATGGGGCAATGCGCTGTTTCAACAATTTCAAGTGATTGCCAACTTGCTGGATACCGCTGAAGGCGGTCATCACTACCAGGACGCTCTGGTTAACGAAAAACAAAAGTTAAGCAACGAGCGACTTACTCCTTCTGCCCGTATTCTGGAAGACATGCGGGAACAAGGCATAACATTTTATCGACTGGCAATGAATGCGGCTCTGACCAATAGTGACTATTTTCACAGTCGAGCCCTGAGTGCGGAAAAAACCGCTTTTTACAAAGCGATGGCTGCCAAGTCATTGCAGGATCAAGCGGCAATAGAGGCTGGCGACACAATAAGCTTGGAGCAGTTTTTAACAAAGTACTATCAACAATATCAGTGTTATTCGGCTGAAGGCCCTTTGGCAATCGCAAAATAGTGGCAATACAAGTCTTATTTCTAGAAAGGCCTGAAAAAATGCCGCCCGCTAGCGCTGAATGACAAAATTATTGAAGTAGAGACCCGTCACGCCCTGTTCGCCATCTTCTTCTTCCAGCAGTGCCTGTATCCCCTCTAAAGCAGACACGCGCACCGCTTCTTTACCGTGCTGGGAATCAACGTCTTCATCCTGTAGTTTGCTAAATTCCCGCACTAAATAATCACGAATCAAGGGCATATGGTGGCGTATAGCATTGGATGCTGAGGTATCCTTGGCCCGCAATGAGATCTCCAACTTCATATACTTAAGCTTTCCCGGACCACCATAGTTGACTACAAATGCGGGTTTTACTGGAACGTAAATAGGCGGCGCTGCGACAGCAGCCTCGCCACCCTCTTCTGCTACTGCAGGGTCTTCGTCTTCTGCCACAGCAGACATCCCTATGGTTAATAGAATGAATAAACCGAGTACTCGCCACATTTTCATAAAGGCCTCTCAACAACAATCTACAGATTAATGGTTCCTGTAAGTATAGATGCTAGGGAGAAAATACCACTTGAATAAAAAAGCTTTTGCGGGATTTGTTGCTACTTTAACGCCGCATAAGAGCAAAATGGCTTTCGTGCAAAGGTCTCTTAAAATCAAAACTATTGCCTATGACTGATTCTGCATACTAAACTACCGTTGACGCGTTGATTTGCGTATTTTTTAGGGCTCAAGGGGTAAAGCAATCACTGATAAAAAGATCCCACCTTCATTTTTTTACTTAGGAAGTTAGGCTATGCCATCTGCAAGACAGTTATTGCTATTGATCTGCTTAGGATCCGTTATTTTGATCGCCATTGCACTCTATATGCAATATTTTATGGACTTAATTCCCTGTGCGTTGTGCATGACCCAGCGCGTTTTTGTCATTGCTGTGGGTGTGGTTGCACTCCTTGCGTGGATACACCAGCCTGGGATCATGGGCATAAAAATCTACGCCATTGTCGGTGGCTTGCTGGCGATCGCCGGCGGCGCTTTTTCCATTCGACATCTCTGGCTGCAAAGTCTTCCGGAAGATTTGGCGCCTGCCTGCGGACCCAGTCTTGGTTATTTAATGGATAACTTTCCCTTAATGGAAGCTCTAACGGTATTACTTCAGGGCGATGGTGACTGCGCTGAAGTGTCATGGGACTTATTCGGCATCACAATACCGGGATGGACCTTAGTGGCCTTTATTGGTTTATTTTTAATCAACTGCTGGGTTTTTTATACGTCTTTGAAATCACCAAACTAAACTATTAGACAATATTTGACTAACAAGCGCCTAGGACTTGCGTCGGGCATCCAGTTCTCCTATCGTAGAGATGTGTTTATTACCAATCGCATAGCGAATAGCTATCCAGTGGCGTCTTCAAATATCAGTCTATTAAATGACTAAGGAATGACCATGTTAGAAAATTGTAAATCGGCCAAAGAGCGTTGGGGCGGCGTTAACACCATCGTTGATCGGTGGTTACAAGAACGCCAAGAGCTGCTGGTTGACTACTGTTCTCTATCAGGTATTGATGGCTTTGATGAATCCAACTCTGATCACCGCCAACGGATGCGGCATTTTTGCCAGATTCTGGTGGACTATGTGTCAGCAGGTCATTTCGAAGTGTATGATCAACTGATTAAAGAAGGCAAAGACTTCGGTGACAAAGAGGCCTTGGAAAAAGCAGCCACACTTTACGAAGCCATCGATGGCACTACTGAAGCACTCTTGGACTTTAATGACAAATACCAGGAAACGGATGATCTATCCAGTTTAGGTTCCGATTTATCGGATGCGGGCCAGCAGTTAGAATCTCGCTTTGAGGCTGAGGATCAAATGCTTGCTGTACTCCATGTGTCCCATAAAGATTTGGTTGCCTAACCAAAAACTTTAACGATCCCATCTTTTTTAAAGTCTTACATGACCGGGCAGTACCTATTCCCCGGCAATCCTTTATTTTGTCGTCTAAGCTTAAAGATGATGAAGATCTGTAATTGTCGATATCTCGCTGTTTTTTGCCTTATTGTCGCGACCACTATTGGCTGCGGGCAATCACTGGCACCCGAAGACCAGATAGAAGTGGCCGTTAACGGCATTCATGGCGGAAAAATAAGTGAAGATGGCAGCGCAGCCATCGTTGGCTCAGTGCAGCATGGCGGTAGCTTCTGGCGCCTAACAGACGGCGAGCGTTTGTATAACTGGAACCACAGTAAAGAAGAGCTAAGCGTTATTATCTCTGCCGATATTGACTCCAGCGGGCGCTGGGGGCTGACAGCAGAAGCCCACACGCTGGTCTTATGGGATACGCAAACAGGTAGTGCAACACGCTTTTGGACAGCACCCGGGGAAGTGCTAGACGCCAGGTTAGCCCCTGGGGGACGCTATGCCCTGCTCGGTCAGGCAGATCATTCAGCCGTTATTTTCAACACCATACGCGGCGGCGTTGTTCGCAACTTTACTCATCAAGGGCGAGTACGCAGCGTGGATTTAAGTGGTGATGGGCGACTCGCGCTCACCGGTTCAGAAGACCAAACCGCAGCCGTCTGGCGCATTGATAATGGTGAAAAGCTCTTTACTATGGAACATCAGGAAGATGTGCAAACAGTAGCACTGAGTTATGATGGCGCTTATGCCTTTACGGCAGCCAAGTATGATCGCGCTGAAATTTGGGATATTGGCCAAAGGCGTTCACTGCGAACCATTCCTCTATCCAAGGAGAGAATTAAACGCGGTTTAGAGGTGACAGCGGCGCGCTTTAGCCGCGATAGTCGCCACTTATTATTGGGCTATACCAATCGCACCGTCGAACTGTGGGAGGTGAAAAGCGGCAAGCGCTTAAAGCAATGGAAGTTGGCTAAACGCTACCAGTGGCAACCCACCGGAGTCTCGGTTATTGATCTGGGCTTTTCCACTCAAGCCAAGCGCTATATTGCGCTTGGATCGAGTGGATTTATTTACGAGCTAAAGTAGAGCCTGCACTTATTGCTCAGCCGGTTTTACAATTTCCAATAATTCAACTTCAAATAGCAGGGTCGAATTGGGTCCGATTGTTGAACCCGTACCACCAGGGCCATAGGCAAGATCTGAAGGGATGGCCAACTCCCACTTATCGCCGACATTCATCAACTGTAGCGCTTCTACCCAACCTGGGATCACGCCATTGACCGGAAAGGTCGCCGGTTCGCCACGCTTGTAGGAGCTATCGAATTCAGTGCCATCGACCAAGGTTCCTTTATAATGGACCGAAACGGTATCCGTTTCTTTCGGGCTTGAGCCCTCACCAGCGGTAATCTCTTTATACTGAAGCCCACTTTCAGTTGTTACAACACCCTCTTTGTCTTTGTTGGCGGCGAGATAGGCTTCACCTTCCGCCTTATTTTTTTCAGCTGCCTGGGCCTGCTCTTCTTGCTGCTTGCTTTGTAGTTCCTGTTGGCGTTTCTGGGCACGCTCCTGAACAGCGGCTATGGTTTGTTGAACCTGTTCTTCCGACAGACGAGTGTCTTTATCACCCATCACATCTTCAATACCCAGACTAAGGGCGGTGATGTCGATTTCAATTCCATCGCGTTCAAACTGCTGGGCCATATTGGTGCCCACCATGTAGCTTAGGCGCTGATCCAGCGACTCAAGGCTAGCATCGTCTGTCGCTGTGGCTGTTTCAGCGGCTTTGTCTCCACATGCTACTAGACCAATAGCAGCAAGACTTGTTATTAATACGGTTAATTTCATTCGATTGTCCTAATTGCTGATTATTTCGTGCGTCACTTGGTGGCCCATGGGTATAACTCTAGCACACGACCCAAGCAGAGCGGCAATGGTATAACAAAGCTCTCCGGATAGATACCGATAGGGCTCTGCTGATGCTTGATTATATCCTATATTCCTTAGTTAAAAGCGCTGCAAAGTGGGTAGTTGGTGCTGGCTGAGGGTAAATTTTCAATTTAACAGACAAATCGTTCTTAGTGTGTATTCAACCTAGCAATCCAGGATCGCGTTCAGGCCCATGCAGTGTGCTTAACAGTTACCCCGGAACTCTTATTTATCAGCCTCATTGCTGAATAGGTGTGCTGAACCATGAAAATGCAAAAACCTGACAAAAACTATTAAGCTTCGGCCAAATAAAGATTATGATGCCTTCTGCGTTATTTGTAGATAATAGACAAGCTAACTGATTAAATTAATGAAACTGTGTCCCCCGGGAGGTAAACATGGCAAAGAAAGCAGTGAATCTCACAATAAAACTCGAAAAAGAACTAAGCAAACTGCAACATCAATTAATAAAAGCCCATGCGAAGAGGGTTGCTGACTGTGAAAAGGCGGTAACTAGCGCTAGCGCTAAGCTAAAAAAAGCACAGACAAAGTTACAGTCACTTAAAGGTAAAAAAACAGCCGCCGCTCAACGACAAAAGATAAGCACTGAGGCACTTGCTGTAGACTTGAAGACTGAGCTCAATACCGCTAAAGATGCTTTAGCGGCTGCAAAAACTGCCTATAAAAACGCATCCACCTTAGAAAAGGTTGCTACACAAGCAGCTAAAGATGCAGCAAAACCCAAGAAAAAGTCGGTAGCTCGCAAGCAGCTTATTAAAAAGACAACGGTGAAAAAAGCAGCAAAAACAGTCACTAAGAAGAAGACATTGACACCCGACTTAACAAAACCAGTGGAATCGGCAAAAGCGGATCTACGACCTCGTCGCCATTGCGGCCGTGGTCGTGTTTCTCACGGCTTTCGTCGTG
>JBCBZU010000059.1:0-8209 GCA_039815165.1 Pseudomonadota bacterium | reverse complement strand
CCAACCCAAGAGGGCCTGTACAAGCACTATATGGCCATTGCCAATGGGGTTGAGATTCCCCAAATTCTGTACAATGTTCCCGGGCGCACCATTACCGACATGAGTAATGACGTCGCCCTTAAACTGGCCGAGCACCCCAATATTATCGGCATTAAAGATGCCACCGGGGACATGGTCCGAGGCAAAGCGCTGATAGAAAATGCACCCCAGGGCTTTAAGATTTATTCGGGTGATGATCTTACGGCCACTGAACTTATGCTTATGGGCGCCAAGGGCAATATCTCGGTAACCGCCAATGTTGTTCCCGCGCAAATGTCAGCGCTTTGTGAGCTGGCGATTAACGGTCAACACCAGCAGGCCAGGGCATTACAAGCCCAGTTAACGCCACTGCACAATGCCTTGTTTACAGAAGCCAATCCTATTCCGGTTAAGTGGGCGCTGTCATCAATGGGTTTGATGCCCGATGGCATCCGCCTGCCGCTGACCCCACTGACCGAGGCCAATGCCGACCAACTAAGCCATGCCATGAATGCACTCAATATTAATCTACTTGCCGAGGCCTAGGCTTTGGTGCCCCGTATTGCTATGAAACCACTATTGATGACGATGATTTTTTTTAAGGTACTGGGGCTGTTTGCCTGTTCCAGTCAGCCGGATTATCAACAAGCGAAAAGTTTGCCTGCTATTAAAGCCCCGGCGGGCAGCAGCGATGACCGCCTCGGCCAGCTTTATGTTGTGCCACAGCAGCAAGTGGTCAGTGTGAATCAGGATGGCGTGCCTTTCCCGCCCTCCGTGGGCGTACAGGACGACGCCAATATTGCCTCTTTGCAAACCCTGAACCAGCAGTTTTGGGTGCTCAACGCTAAATCGCCCGCCTCTACCTGGTCGCAGTTATTATCTTTTTTCCAAGCTCGGAATATCGACGTCCCTGCAAAAGACTTGTCCCGCGCAGAAATTGACACAGGGTGGTTTCAGCAGGCCCTGCAACCGGGGTTTGTGGCTCGCTACCGCTTACGCTTGGAACGAGGCCTGCAGCCAGACACCACAGAGATCTTTATTGGTAATGAAACGCGAACAGTTGCAGAGCGCGATAGCGCCACACCCATGCCCGCGGATGCCATCATCGGTGATCGAGCCCATGGGCTTTGGTTTGCCAATGAACTGGTAAGGGCATTGAATAATCCCAATGCCAAAATACGCGACTCTTTTTTAGCCAGTACCATTCAATTGCCCGAAAAAGTCCGCCTGGCCACCTTAGACCAAGAGTCGGTTATGTATATCAACCTGGACAAGCCCCGTTTAGACAATGCCATTGGCAAAGCCTTGGATCAGAAGGGTTTACGGCCCTACGCTACAGATAGCCAACAAGGCGTTTATTACTTTGATGAGTATGACAGTGATCAAGGTGAATCAAGGTGGTGGAATCCGCTTTCCTGGAATGTCACTTTCTCTGACCAACAAGCGCAACAAAGCCCTTTTACACTGGATGAGATTTTAACTCACCTGCCCAATGAGCCCGCCATCAATGCGCTTTTCCCCGATGTGAGCTCGCGACAGGCAGGCAAAGCGCTGACCAGGCTCGAGGGTTATTTACTGGTAAAGCGTGAGCAGCAGGGCAGAACCACACTCTATATTCGGGATGCCTACGGCAGGCCGCTAAGCTTGAATCGCGGCAGACAATTGTTAGACACCATTCGACTAAGACTAATCTAGGGTGCAGTTTTCATCCCTGGGAAGTGGCAGCAAAGGCAATGCTACGCTGGTGCGTTATAAAGATTGTTTACTACTGATTGACTGCGGCTTTACCTTAAAAGAAACCGAAAAGCGCTTAAGCCGCCTGGGTGTCAGCGCCAGCCAGTTAGATGCCATCGTGGTTACCCATGAACACAGCGATCACATTGGCGGCGTGGGGCCACTGGCTCGCAAATACAAAATGCCCGTCTATATGACACCCGGCACCTATCGCAGTCGCGATATTGGTCAAATCCCCCAACTTGAACTTATCAAAAGCTATGCGGCCTTTTGCATTAAGTCGATCACTGTACAGCCGGTGGCTGTACCCCATGATGCGACAGAGCCCGCCCAATATATTTTTGAAACCGATAATCATCGATTGGGTTTGCTAACGGATTTAGGTAGTATTACACCCCATGTTGAAATGCACTACCAGTGCTGTGACGGCTTGATTTTGGAAGCCAATCACGACCCTTTAATGCTGGCCTCAGGGCAATACCCCGCTTCATTGAAACAGCGCGTCGCGGGCCCCTGGGGGCACCTTAGTAACCAGCAGGCAGTTTCTTTTTTAAGACGTATGGACTGTAGTCGGATACAACAACTTGTTGTCGCCCATATTAGCCAGCACAATAACTCCCTGGCCGTTGCCCAACAGGCTTTTGGCGATATAACCGTCGCCGCCAATGTGCACTATGCCTGCCAGGATGAAGGTTTTGACTGGCTGAGTCTAGTGGCCGAGTAGCGTGCAGCCATTTTTGTGAAACCAACTGAGTATTGATAGGCTATTCCTGAAAGGGCCTCGACATTTATCCCACTTTATATGTTAACTACTGAGAATTGTTTATGGATAAAGGTGACTTACTCTATGCGGGTAAAGCAAAATCTGTCTACAAAACCGAAGACGACCGTTTACTGATTTTACACTTCCGCGATGATACCTCCGCCTTCGATGGTAAAAAAGTGGAGCAGCTCCACCGCAAAGGCATGGTGAATAATAAATTCAATGCCTTTATTATGGAGAAGCTGGAGCAGGCTGGTATTCCCACCCACTTTGAGCGCTTGTTATCAAATACAGAATCTCTGGTGAAGAGCCTGGAAATGATTCCCGTTGAGTGCGTTATTCGTAATCTGGCGGCAGGTTCTCTTTGCCGTCGCTTGGGTATTGCCGAGGGGATTGATCTGAACCCCCCGGTGTTTGAATTTTTCCTAAAAGACGATGCCCTCAGCGATCCAATGATCACCGACTCCCATATAGAAACGTTTGGCTGGGCAAGCGTTGCACAAATGCAGGTAATGAAACAATTAACCGTTAAAGTCAACCAAGTGCTTAAAAACCTGTTTCTTCAAGGCGATATGTTGCTTGTGGATTATAAACTGGAGTTTGGCGTGTTCAATGGCGAAATTATTTTAGGCGATGAATTCTCTCCCGACGGTTGTCGCCTATGGGATAAACACACCAGAGAAAAACTCGACAAGGACCGCTTTCGACAAAATTTAGGGAATGTTATTGAGTCCTATGAAAGGGTAGGTCAGCGTCTGGGTATTGATTTCGACCGCTAAGTGCCAGCAGGCTATTGATATGAGCGCTATCATCTCAGCACCATCAACTAAGTCCCTGGCTGAGTAAATCGACAATGCTCGCCATTATCCGTCTCGGCCTGTTGTTGACATTTATATCGACATAAAAAACCTGTGAGCTGTATTTTCCAGGCCAAACACCGCAGTTAAGCTAAATTTTTTCTTTTCAATTTGAACCACTCAACACTTTTTAGGATTGACTCTTAAAAAGAATGATTAAAAATGTGCTTAAACATTGCAACTCAATTGATTTTTAGGCAATATTGCCTAAAGTAAGTAATAGATACTGATAAATCACTTCTAACAGTAACGATTCTATGACTTTTATTACCGGTATCACCAACGATCCCTCCCGAGTACACATGGGTAGCGAAAGACGTTCCTCAGAGCGTAAAGCCACCTCCATTCGTGTAGAGATTATGCACCCTTCTATTGGCGCTATTATTGGCTCAACACAAGACATTTCAGACGGCGGTGCGTCTGTACAAATCGAAAATCACCCGATTCCTCCTGTGGGAACCGAAGTCATGGTACGTTTCGTTAAAATGGTGGGTGCGATTAACGAAGAGCCCGTCAAAATGAAAGTAATGCACCACCAACGCAATATGATCGGTCTAATGTTTGCCCGCTAGTAGGGTGTACAAACACACAGTCAGTAGCCATGATCCCCAGTGATACCCCTGTATCAACTGTGCTAGGCGTTTTTGCCTACGATCCATCTCCTCCTATAGTCCAACAGTTAACCCAACAATTATCCCAACACCTGTGCCTGCCCCTATTGAGTAAAGCACCAGAAAGCCTGCCGTCCGGCCAGTTTGTGCTGGCCTATGACCTTGACGGTAAACTGCAATTACATTTTACAGGTCTGTCGGTGCCCAATCCCATTGTTGTCGACTTTATTGCGGGTGCAAATAACCACCGACGGCGTTACGGCGGTGGCAAGGGCCAATTGCTTGCCAAGGCAGTGGGCATTAAAGGTGCGTTTCGCCCAACGATCTTAGACTTGACCGCAGGCCTTGGCGCTGATGCCTTTGTGTTGGCCACTCTTGGCTGTGCCGTAGAGCTGCTTGAACGAGTAGCGCTGGTTGCAGCGTTATTAAGAGACGGTATTGAGCGGGCACGGCTCGCCAGTGACCCGGACATTCGAGATATTGCCGACCGTTTATCCCTTATCCCCACCAGCGCCTTCAAGCACTTGCCAGCGCGCGCGCAGCCTGTTGATGTGATTTATCTCGATCCCATGTTCCCAGAGCGAGGCAAGTCCGCGCAAGTGAAAAAAACCATGGCGGCCTTCCATGCCCTTGTGGGCAGTGATGGCGATGCCGGCCACCTATTGCCAATGGCCCTGAAAAAAGCCCGCTACCGCGTCGTCGTCAAGCGACCGCGAAAAGCACCGAGCATGGACCAGCAATGGCCTGAGCTAGAGCTACCCAAACCGAATCTAGTCTTGCCCGCAAAATCAACCCGCTTTGATATTTACACCCAGGCCAAGATGCCTTAATCCGGTGTGCCAAGAGCCTTTGGTTTTCGTGTTGTCCCATAGAGCTAAACATTGACCACGGGTCGGGTGTCAAAAGGCTAAGGACCAGCCTTTTCACTCAGAATGAAAATAAATGCGTCCCCTTTTCGTCAGTGCAATTCAATGCGTCCCCTTTTCGTCTTTTCGCGGTATTCGGCAACTTACAGGGTGAGATGTGCGAACCTTTTAATTGGCGTAATAAAGTCGACTAGTTCTTCAGGCATTTCTACCCCTGATGGAAGTTTTTTCTCCATTAATTCATATATATCCAAGCTTTTTTTAGTGTCTAACGCTAATAATCCAATCTCAAAAAGTATAAGTGCAGCCATATCAGGTTTACCTAAGGTCAGTGAAAGATGATTTAGCCATTCGGCTATCACGCCAAGACCATAGCCGTCATTAACAACATTTGGGTTGGCATATTTCAAGCTATCCAACATAAATTGGCCTACATCTTTCGGGGTTGGGTCTGGTTGATTGGTACCAAACCACCAACTGGCGAATATTTCGCTTGAATCAGTACTAATCAACAGTAGTGTGAAAGCGGTGGCTTTCTCCGAATCAGTACCCGAGTCAACAGCCGCTTTCAGTAACGCCATCTTCTCGCTAGGCGTATCGATTGCGCCAAGACTCATTAGCGCAAGATCGAGACTGCCACCAGTAAAACTGCTTAATCTCAAAGGGTCTCTCATCAAGTCTTCAACAGCCGTTACATCAGCTGGGCTTAATTTTATTAAGAAAGCTTCCATTGCGTCTGCCTCCAGCAATTCATTACGAAGCAATAAAGCGCTAACGAGAGTGCGTAAATCGTCTGATAACTGACCACCTGCGTCACTTATTATTTCCGCCATAATAGACAGAGAGTAAGGCTCTGTTACCGAACTTGGTGCATCAGCTTGTGCGGCTTGTAATTTATCTAACTCGGTTAGCACATCTGATACTAGAGCGGGTTCAGTCACCATGTCCCTTAGTCGCGTCGAGAGTGTCGTTAAATCGGGGTTTCCTGTACTTTCAGACGATTTAGCAAGAATAGAAAACAATACTTTAGCCATTACCTCTGGCGATAGAAATCCGATAGCTTTAATAATATCGCGTAATTTTTCATCTACATCCGAAGACCAGAAGATATCTCCCAGAGATTTTAATTCTTCAGTGTCATATTCTCTTACCAGTTCAGTAATGGTTTCAGTCGATAGTCCTCCTGTTAGAATACGCCTTGTCATATCAGCACCGAATTCTTTATAAATCGCCAACAGCAGCTCTGCGTTATCTTTAGCGCTATGAGCTTCCATATCTGAAATAACGGGACTAAGATCATTGCTCGTGTATAGATAGGTTAAAAGTTCATTAGGGGTGGTATCCTTATAACTGCCGGGTGTTTTGTCAAATATAAAAGCCCCGGTAGGTAGTTCGTGGTAGCTGACTTTAAATTCGTCTGCCGCTCTTTTACCGACGGCGTATCCCACCGAATGTGCATGTACCTCATGCCAAGTATAGAAATACTCTTTCAAAACAGGGCCTCTATGTCTATCCGCACTCGCCTCCGCTTCTTGGTGTACACCCGTTAGAAATCTAAAAGACCTGCTTAATAAGTGAGCAAACCTATACCATGAATCATCTTTTTTTACCTTACCGTCAGCAAATCTACGGACTAAATCAACTTGCCAGGCGTGCGTTAACTCATGGACGATGGCAGTCATTATATGAACGGGTGACATTGCAAGAGCGGTGAGATCAATATGCACTTCATCCTCTAGAACATGGTATGCAGCAATATGATTATGGGAACCACCAATTCCAGTTGTTTCTAAGTAACTAAATTTGAGGTCAGTTAATGTAAGACCAAAAGAATTCGTCGCAGCAGCGAACAACTCTCTTGCCAACGTCTTTCTTTCTTCCACCGATGATTGATCCCAACTTTTCATCTTCTCGAAAATATCACTGTCCCCTAATGCGGTGAGAATTTTAATACGTTGCATTAAAAATGCTCTTTTTATCTCCCTGTCCTCGCCCAGTGAAGCAAACGCGGAAGATGATTTACTACTGTAACTCGTTGCCAATAGACGTTCGACATTAGACGGTATTTCACTAAATGGTAACTTCACTGAATAAAGTAGTTCTGAAATAGTGATCTTCTCAGCCATACTTATATGCTTTGCTTGATCAGGACTTAGGGTATTTAAAAGACGCAATAGCTTTTTAACCTCTTTTTTACCCGCTTGGGGTTTTGCTGCCAGGATTGGCAGTAATTCCTTTATATCCTTCAATGCATTGTGCGCTACAGGGCCGGGCGGGTCTGGGTCTGGGTCAGGCGCTGGGTCTGCGTCAGACAACATTGGCAGGGCTAAGGCATTGAGATCACCAAGGAAGGTGATGGTTTCAGCAGCATCTTTCTCTAAGTCAGCCAGATAGCTCTCAACGGTTTCATCGAGGTTTAGGGCGTGGATCATGCCGGTGGCTGGTTCCACCACGGCGTCTGGATTTTCCGGTATTACCATGGCTGACCAATGGCCGCCATCAAACATCAGTTCTATACCGTCGACGATAGTGCCATCCGCTTCCACCAGTCGATAGCTCAGTTTCCCGTCCACCTCAACCGCGGTTGCCCGCTGGTTCCCTGGAGGGAGTATGTCGCCCTGGCTGTGCTCAACATCAGCGACAAAGAAGGTGAGATCACCGATGGTCCCCCCTTTTGCTTCCACCGCGTTGAGTTTTCCACCTGCTTCACTCGGTAAATGGACGACCATGTTGGTCTTCATGCCCTCGACCTCAGCGTCGCTAAGCGCGGCGATATTGGGATCAATAGTGCGGTTTACATTGCTTGCGGGTGGGCTGGTGCTGCTTGTGGTGAAGACCCCTTTGCTAAGGGCGCTTATCAAACGAGCAAAAATACGCCAGGCCTTAACGGGTTCGCTTTCCAGAGCGACACGGCCGAGCAGGTCGGCGTCCAGGCCACTTAACACCTCCACAATAAAGTCAAGATTGGCCTCTGGTAACAGAGGCGCAATTTCTCTGGCATCCAGGTATTTTATTGATTCAGTGGCTTTCTCCACGCCCATGCCTTCTAACACCCGGGCCGCGGTTTCGAAGCTTAAGCGCTTGAGAATCTCAGCCGCCAATTCCGGGTCTGTATCCGTCAGAATGGCCATAATATCCGCAGCGGCTTTGGCGCCTGGACCATTGGGGTCATAGGTGACCATGGCTTCTATGATCAGTGAGGCGGTGACGGCATCCAGGGCTTTAAGGATCTCTGCCGCTTTTGCAGGGTCAATCAAGGCTAAAAACACCGCCGCCACCGCGGGAGGCATGCGCCGGACCAGGGCCAGCATTTGCTGATCGACCCAATCCCGCAGTGCGGGGGTTTTGTCGGCCAGTTGT
>JBCBZU010000458.1:0-2181 GCA_039815165.1 Pseudomonadota bacterium | reverse complement strand
CACTATTGGGTGCCCGGCCGGTAGATGTACTCGCGTGGGAGTCATTCGGCCGTGGCTGGGTGACGGATATTACCACACAGCTAAAATTAAATAATGTCACTAACCTCACTGCCGATTATGGCGAGCTACCGGATTTATCCCGGGTAAACTGCGATCACGATCTGGTCTTTACCTGGAATGGCACCACCTCGGGCGTCAAACTGCCCGATGGTGAGTGGATCGCCGATGACCGTGCAGGCTTAACGATTTGCGATGCCACCTCTGCGGTCTTTGCCATGGAAATGCCTTGGGAAAAGTTGGATGTAGTCACTTTCTCTTGGCAAAAGGTATTGGGCGGTGAGGGTGCCCACGGTATGTTAATTCTCGGTCCTCGAGCGGTTGAGCGGCTAGAGTCTTATACTCCGCCTTGGCCTCTCCCCAAAATTTTTCGTCTGACTAAGGGCGGTAAATTAATTGAGGGTATTTTCCAGGGTGCAACTATTAATACTCCGTCCATGCTCTGTGTGGCAGACTATCTGGATGCGCTTAATTGGGTAAGCGAGCTTGGCGGTCAGTCCGAGACCATTAGAAAGTCCATGGACAATCTAGCCGTTATTCAGCAATTTGTGGCGGATCATGATTGGATTGATTTTTTAGCAAAAGACGAGTCCACAGTATCCAATACCAGTATCTGTTTATCACTCAACGCCGATGCCGATAAGGTAAAAGCCATTGTTAAACTGCTGGCCGATGAAGGCGTTGCCTACGATATCGGTGCCTATCGCGATGCGCCATCGGGTTTGCGTATCTGGGGGGGAGCAACCGTCGACGAGGGTGATCTACAAGCCCTAATGCAGTGGTTAAGCTGGGCCTATAGCCAGGTGTAAAACCTATGCGCTCGGCCTGATTTTTGGCCGCTTAGGCGTTTTCCTTTCTGAACAACCAATATGAAGAAGCGACTATGTTTAAAATTAAGACCTACAACAAAATTTCCATTAAAGGTCTAGAACGTTTTTCCCGCGACAAATATGAACTGTCCAGCGACATTGGTCATCCCGATGCCTATATTCTTCGCAGCTATAAACTGCCTAAAGACGATATTCCGCAAACGGTAAAAGCGGTCGCTCGGGCAGGTGCAGGGGTTAATAATATTCCGGTGAATCAGTATACCGAAGAAGGTATCGTTGTTTTTAATACGCCGGGTGCCAACGCCAATGCAGTAAAAGAGCTAGTGCTTGCGGGTATGTTATTAGGCTCTCGTGGTATTGTGCAAGGTATGGCATATGCCCAAAGTCTGCAATCGATGACCAGTGTAGCCGACATGCATCAGCAGTTAGAGGGGCAGAAAAAGCGCTTTGCCGGTTGCGAGCTTGCGGGTAAAACCTTAGGTGTTGTTGGCTTGGGTGCGATTGGTTCTCTTGTGGCAGAAATGGCCTTGTGGTTGGGGATGAATGTGCTGGGCTATGATCCCGCTCTTTCTGTGGACGCCGCGTGGCGACTTCCCAGCCAAGTGCAAAAAGTGGAAAATTTGCCGTCATTATTCGCTAAAGCCGACTATATAACGCTGCATGTGCCCGCTATTGATGCCACCCACCAGTTGATTAATGCCGAGCTGTTAAAGGGCGTTAAGCCAGGCGCAGTGCTGTTGAATTTTGCGCGAGAATCCATTGTTGACCCACAAGCAATCGTGGCCAATATCAACGCCGGTGGTTTGGGTCAATATATTTGTGATTTTCCCGAGCCGTGTTTACTGGCTAACGATAAAATAATCGCTATGCCGCATATTGGTGCCAGTACAGCAGAGGCAGAAGAAAACTGTGCGGTGATGGCCGCCGACCAGTTAATGGATTATTTGGAAAACGGCAATATCAGAAATTCCGTAAACTTTCCCGCAGTGGCTATGGCAAGAAGCGGTGATTGTCGAATGACCTTTGCCAATCACAATGTGGCCGGGGTTCTGGGTGAGGTACTTTCTGTTTTTACAAAACACAGGGTCAATGTGCTTGATATGGTCAATAAGAGCCGCGGCGACGTTGCTTATAATATTATTGATATTGAAGATAAAGATAAATTTAACCAGGCAGTCGTGGCTGATATTGACAGGCTTGATCATGTCATTGGCCTCAGGGTATTATCCTAAAACTATCAGTCGCCAGCTCAACTTACTGCCCAGTGTATTCTTTTCTCTAAGCTGGGTAGTAT
>JBCBZU010000141.1:0-6110 GCA_039815165.1 Pseudomonadota bacterium | reverse complement strand
GCGTTCCGGCGACTTGCCCAATGACGTACTGATGGCAGGTTCTCACGTTGATCAAACCATTATTAACCAAGTGCGCAGCGCTTTTGGTAAAGCCAGTAATCAACTGGTAAATGCAATTCTAACCAATGAGGAGAATCTAAAATACTCTGGGATGAAATTTTTGACCGAAGTAAAAGATGAAGACTACAACCTGGTGCGCTCAATGTATGCCACTATTGGCTACCCACAATACTCTGACTTTATTGGTGACTAAAATTGTTAAACGCAACACCTCTGTATGAAAAACATGAGCCTGAGGGTTCAGTTTCATGTTTGTGCAAAGATGATGCAGAACTGCTTGTATCCAATATAGCAAAAACCTACAAAGGCAGTGATAAGCCCATATTAAATGGTGCCAGCTTTGCTGTTGCCCATGGAGAGGCCGTTGCCTTAATGGGTGCAAATGGGGCGGGTAAATCGACTTTAATGCGTTGCTGTATGGGCTTAGTACCTTTTGATCAGGGCACAGTGTCTGTTTTAAAGCAGAGTATTAACGATTTATCACCAAAGGCATTAAGGCAGCTTAGAGCAAAGTGTGGATTCGTTTTTCAAAAGCATAATCTGGTTCCCCGGCTCTCGGCCTTAAGCAATGTGATTCACGGTTGCCAATCGCGAGAGCAGGGTATGAGAACCTGGCATCAAGCCATTGCCAAAAACGCTATACGCCAACAGGCAATGCACTATTTGGATATGGTGGGTCTGGCCGATTATGCCCTAAGGCGCGTCGACCAATTATCTGGCGGTCAATCCCAGCGTGTTGCCATTGCAAGAACCTTAATGCAAAAACCGATACTGGTTTTTGCCGATGAGCCAGTCGCCAGTCTTGATCCCAATGCCGGTGAAGATGTAATGGCGTTATTCGTTAGTTTAATTAAAGAACACAATTTAACCCTGCTATTTTCCTCACACCATATAAGTCACGCACTGACTTATAGTGACCGGGTTATCGGTTTGCACAGCGGCCAAGTAGTGCTTGATCAAGCTGTTCACCGATTAAATGAGGATAAATTAAGAGGCTTATATGAGCAATAACATCAATGGGGCCACTAAGCTCCCCCCTCGATTGCGAGGCCCCAGAGCGATAGAATTTATCGCCTATGTCCTCGCCATTGCTTTTTTTATCGTCTCTTTAAGTGGAACAGAGTGGTCAATGATCGCTTTTGTTGAGGGCATACCAAATTTAATGACCTTCTTGTCAGAGGCTTTTCCGCCCAGCTTAACTCGCCTACAGCAAACGGGTTCTGCGTTATTAGAAACATTTCAAATGGCCCTGGTGGGAACGGTGATGGGAGTATTGATAAGTCTTCCCCTGGCCATCTTTGCCGCGAAAAATTTAGCGCCACACTGGTCAGTGTATCAATTGTCTCGAGGCTTAATTGCACTTGCCAGAACCGTTCCCGATCTGATCTGGGCCTTAATCTTTGTGATAATGGTAGGCTTGGGCCCGTTTGCGGGTACTTTGGCTATTATGGTTGATACCCTTGGCTTTTGCGCGCGCTTCTTTGCCGAATCAATGGAAGAGGCCGACCCAGGGCCCCAAGAAGCCTTAACGGCGATGGGTGCAAGCCCTACCAGTAAGATTTTTTGTGCGGTTATTCCCGATGCCATGCCCTCTTTTATCAACGTTTCACTGTTTGCTTTAGAAAAAGCGACACGCTCTTCGGTTATATTAGGCTTAGTCGGTGCGGGTGGTATTGGTATTGAACTCAAAGTGTCCATGGATATGTTCGAGTATTCCCAGGCGGCAACCATTATATTAAGTATTTTTATTTTAGTCATAATCGTTGAGCAATTGAGCGGCGGGTTAAGACGAAAAATACTGTAATTGTTGATTGGATTCTATGTTCAAAATCCGCCAGCGCCCAAGTGATTTTTCCAGGTTCAAAGCCTGATTTTTACCGGCGTCCACAACATTGATTCACAAAAGAAATGAAAAATATGAGCATAACAATTACCGGTGGTAAGGTTTTACAGGCAGATAATGAGTGGAGCGATGCGCCGATTGTCATTAGCGGAGATAACATTACACGCTGCGGCGATCTGGCAGTAGATATACCTGACAAGGCTGCCGATATTGCTATTGATGCCCAAGGCTTATTAATACTGCCAGGCATTGTCGACTTGCATGGCGATGCTTTCGAACGCCAGCTGATGCCTCGCCCCGGGGTGCACTTTAGCCATTCATCTGCCCTGCTTGAAACCGATAACCAAATGATCGCCAATGGCATTACCACGGCCTACCACGGCCTTACCTATTCGTGGGAACCGGGGCTGAGAGGCGCGGAGGCCGCGCGCAATTTTGTGGATCAGTTTGCCGATATTCGCCGATTGTTGAAGGTAGATACTTTTTTACACCTTCGACACGAAACCTACAACCTGGATTCCGAACAAGAAATTATCCAATGGATAACGAGCGGTCAGGTTGACTTACTCGCATTTAATGACCATGTGGCCCATATAGAACAGCAACTGAATAAACCAGAAAAGCTATCTGTCTATGCCGGTCGTACGGGTTTAAACCCCCAGGCTTTTATAGCGCTGCACCAAAAAATTAAATCGCTTGCCGACGACGTGCCCAACTCCATCGCCAGAATTGCTAATGCGGCTAGAGAATGCCATATCCCAATGGCATCCCACGATGATGATTCGCCCGATATAAGGGCCTGGTATGAGCAGCACGGCTGTCAACTATGTGAATTCCCGGTGGATATGGAGACGGCACTCTATGCCGCAGAAAAACAAAATCCTGTCATCATGGGCGCGCCTAATGTGATGCGTGGTGGCAGTCATTGTGGCCGTTTATCCGCAGTAGAATCCATCGCCGCAGGTCTTTGTACCATTCTTACCTCTGATTATTATTACCCCACCTTAGTCATGGCCGCCTTTAAATTGGCAGGCGATAACATATTGCCCCTGGCAGAAGCCTGGGCATTGGTTTCAAAAAATCCGGCAGCAGCCGTCAACAAAACGGATCGAGGAACCCTCGCCACAGGTAAGCGTGCCGATATACTATTGGTGGATGCCGCGCGCCCGGATTTACCGATAATCCGTGGAGCAATAGTGGCAGGCGAGCTTGTTTATACCAAGGATTTAATTGGCCAGCTTAAAGCGGCGTAAGCTGGTGATTAATGGCTAAAGCCAACAGTGACCACTATAAAAAAACAGACCCTCACGGTTAACGTTAGCTGACAATCTGCCCACTCTGATTTCGTTTGACATTACTCTCTATAGCGGTAAGATCGCCTCTACTTATCAAACTGCCTAAAGCGCTGGCGAATAAGCGACAATAATCAGCTTAACTTGCTATCTGGTGTTTCGGGTTATTATAAGCTCGGTCGCACTGATATCTTGCTTACACCAATTGAAGAAACCTTACCCAAGCCGACAAGCACAAGCTTCTCGAAACAATCTTTAATGATAAACCCCATTGCTCAAATACCTATATGAATACTGAAGATAACCCAAAAACACAAAAACATAACGCCAGTATGAAACGCAAAAAAGCCGTCATCGACAAGCAAATTGCTGAGGCTCAGGATAAACGCGGTGTTTTTCTTTTTATCACCGGTAACGGCAAAGGCAAAACCACCTCGGCCTTTGGCACTGTTGTTCGCGCTCTGGGGCATGGGCAGCGGGTTGGCGTGGTGCAATTTATTAAAGGCACACAGGCAACGGGTGAGGTCATTTATCTGCAACAACACCACCCACAATTGGACTATTACGCCATGGCCACCGGCTTCACTTGGAATACCCAGGACTGGGACCAGGATCAAGCCGCCGCAGAACAGGCGTGGAGCCATAGCAAACGCATGCTGGCTGACGAGAGCCTACACCTGGTCTTACTCGACGAACTCACCTACATGCTAAAGTACGGTTATCTGGAGATGGACCAGGTCGTCAGGGCTATAGAGTCACGACCGGAGCCGCAAAATGTGATTGTCACCGGCCGCGGCGCCAAACCAGAACTGGTGGCCATTGCCGATACAGTCAGCGACATTGCGGCCACCAAACATGCATTTAAAGCAGGTGTAAAAGCCCAGGCGGGTGTGGATTACTGATGCCAGCCACAGCGCTAATGACTGCTTTGCTGTGCCCGCTACTTTGCCTGTTGACGATTGCCAGCGCGGATGCGCAGCCGCCTTTACCCACCATCGTATCGACCCAACTGTGTGCCGACCACCTGGCGCTGAGTTTAGCGGCACCCGCACAAATACTGTCTCTTAGCTATAAAAGCCAGGACCCTCTGCGTTCAACCTATGCTGAGCGCGCGCAACACTACCCGGGTAATAGCGGCAAGGTCGAAGAGATTATTGCGCTCAAGCCGGATATTGTATTGGCTTCTCGGCGTTGGCGTCGCCACCCCATGAAACCGCAGCTCGAAGCCCTCGGTATTCGTGTTGTGATACCGCCTCACTCCAAGAGCTGGCAGGATATTTTTGAACATACACAATGGCTGGCCGATCAGATCGGGCGGCCTGAGCGCGGTCGTCAACAAGTAGAACAGTTGCGTCAGCGGCTCGCCTTATTGCCGCAAATCATGCCAAGTGCAGATACTGCCCGCAACAACATGCTATTTCTCCGCCCCAACGGAGGCAGCGCCGGCAGCGATACCCATATCCATATGCTGATTGAGGCACTGGGTTTTAATAACTATGCAAGCCAGGTGGGTCTCAAGGGCTGGGGGCGCTTCTCTCTTGAACAAGTGGTGATGCAATCCCCGGATTACTTGCTACTGAGTGCATATGTGCGCGACCAAGCCTATGCGCGAAGTCAACTCTCACGTCACCCCGTACTAAAGGCCATCGTCGCCAGTAAACCCAGCCTGATCCTCCCGGGCAAATATGGTAGCTGTGCCAATTGGACGCTGATCGAAACGGCAGAATATTTGGCAGAGCAATTACACCACTCACACTCCCAAGCAGAGCAAGCGCTGTCCAAGGTAAGGCCATGACCGCTTGGGCTGAACAATATCGCACTGGACTACTCAATGCCGCACTGGTACTGAGTTTAGTACTGCTGGCTCTGCTATCCCTGCGTATTGGTGCAGTATCCATCTCTACTGAAGAATTGATCAATGCCCTGTTCAATGCAGATCATTCGGATCAGTCACTGCGCCACAATATTATTATTGAGCAATTGCGCCTTCCCAGACTGTTGCTGGCCATTGTGGTTGGCGCGTCTCTCGGTGTCGCCGGCGCTGCCCTACAGGGCCTGTTGCGCAACCCGCTGGCAGAGCCTGGATTACTGGGCGTTTCTTCCTGTGCCAGCCTGGGGGCAGTTATCTGCCTGTATTTTGGTCTCAGTGCCGTGAGCATTTGGCTGTTGCCGGTGATGGCGATGGTCAGTGCAGCCGCTGCTACCCTGTTGCTGTACTGGATTGTCTACCGACGCGGCAGCGCTTTAGCCTTGATATTGAGCGGTATTGCCTTATCCTCTTTGGCATCTGCCTTGACCTCACTGGCGATTAATTTGGCTCCCAACCCCACCGATGTGCAAGATATCGTTTTGTGGTTATTGGGTTCGTTAAACCATCGCAGCTTTAACGATTTGCAGCTTTGCCTGCCCTTTGTGGTGCTGGGCATCACTTTGCTGTTGAGCAGCGGCTCAAGTCTGGACGCCTTAAGTTTGGGAGAAACAGAAGCCAGTAGTCTGGGCATCAAACTATCGCGATTACAGCAACGCATCATTCTTGGCACAGCCTTATCGGTGGGTGCCTGTGTTGCTGTTACCGGTGCAATCGGTTTTGTAGGCTTGGTAGTGCCGCATTTACTAAGGCGTTTAGTGGGTTATCACCCCTCGCGCTTGCTGTTTAGCAGTGCCCTGGGTGGCGCATTATTATTGCTAGCTGCCGACATTACCCTACGCCTAATTAGCGCACAACAAGAGATTATGCTTGGCGTGGTCACTGCCCTGATCGGCGCCCCGTTTTTTTTCATGCTGGTGTTGCAGCGTCGCCAGGAAGCGTTATGAGCAGCCACCTCGAAACCCTGTTAAAGGCCGATAATATCCACATAGTGAAACAGCGGCATATTCTGGTTGATCAGCTTTCCATGGACTTGAAAAAGGGTGAG
>JBCBZU010000351.1:0-3027 GCA_039815165.1 Pseudomonadota bacterium | reverse complement strand
CTTTTATCTATAAGCGCAATAGTACTTAAGTATAGTTTTCTGTAAATATATAATTCGGACTATAACTTTGGATATAGTCTGCTATTATGAAGACAGGCTGCAAATCTGGTAATGTAAGTGGCAGCAACCAATAGTAAAATGGCAAAGCTCATTGTTCGGTAAAGTAATTGGGTTTATTGTTGCTGGCTCGACACTGATCGCCGAGTGATGCCGGCAAAGCCGCGTAAAGTATTTTTGGCGTTGAGAACTTTTCATGGAGCACAGTGAAACATCTGCCTGCATTGCCCTTTTTCCATCCCTTATCAAAACCCAAGCCCTAAGCAATGTTGTCAATTTGCGACAACTTAAACGATTGTTTTTTATGGATATTTTTCAAAAGCTTGCCAATCTGTCTGCCTTTACAGACAGATTGGCAAGCTTTTATAGCGACATAATCCAATAAAAAAACACAAGCAATTGATTTACATAACTTTTTTTAAACTGGCACAGTTTTCGCTCTCTAGTAAACGTGTTAAAAGTATTAATGATTGTTAGCAAAACACTTTTACTTATTTAACCCAAATCTTTGTTTATTTTTAAATAAAATCACATTAGGAGAAAACTATGAAAAATTTACTGTTTATCGCTGCCTTGGCTTCAATATCAAGCATGAGCTTCGCGGCTGAAAAATCTATTGATTTTGCAGCGCTTGATTCAAATCAGGATGGTGTTATATCTGTCGATGAGGCTTCAGTTAACGAAGCACTTAAAGAGTCTTTTAGCGCTTTGGATATTGATGCTAATGGCGAGCTTTCTGTCAATGAAGTTGCACGACTTAGCCAGTAGGTAATCGCTGTAGTCACTCAATAATAAGTGCTCACTATCCGTGGCGAATTAAATAGTCGCCACGGTTTTTTCAGGTGTACCAAGGCCTTATTGCACAATAAACCTATAGGGCATCGGCGCGCCCACTCATGGATAATTTTCAAATAAATGATTTTTTTTAGACATCCGTCACATTTTTTGGCAGAAATAACCATCGGACTGTTATTTTAATATCACCTTAATATCCCTACCGGCGTTTATGCAGTACTATTTGAGATGTGTTCTTTGGATGCTCACGCTAAACTGCTCATCTTGTAAGAAACCTTCAAAAAATGACGCTAACCATAGAGAAGCTCTCTCTTAGACACTATATTTTATTGGGATTTCTAGTCTCACTTATTCCCCTGGCAATCGTTGTTTGGCAGAGTACTTTAATACAAAAGTCCGTATCCGATTCGTGGATTGACTTTAGTGAAGAGCAAATTAAGTTTGTCCGACTCGCGGTTGAGATGAATAAGGTACTCACTGATACTGAGCGCTCAGTCAAGCAGTTTAAAGTGTTACAGTCGGAATCCATTGCAACCCTTGCAAATAACGGTATCGATCAGTATTTGGCCTTTATTGAGCAAATATGCTCCTCTGCCAGCAAGCACTCTGAGTACCTGTGCGACAATCAATTAATGGATATTCAAAGGTTAAAACGACAATTTAAAACGGTCGATGATGACACCTTAAATGCGCATTTCTCTCTGGTGAAAAATCGTCAGGCGATGCTAATGGATGGCCTGTGGAAAAATATCAATAAAGAAAAGGATAAACAAATCATAGTGGGAGAAAGCCAACAAAAAGCATTAGGCCAGTGGATCTTACTTTTGGCCACAATCAGTTTTATTTTAATATTACTGGTGAGTCGCAATGTGACTAAACCCATTAAAATACTTGAAGAAAAAATCAATCGAATTGGTGAAGGCAAACCGGGAACTGCGCTTAGAAATGTAAGCTTTTATGGCCCGGTGGAATTGTTGCGCATTAACCGGCGTTTGGAATGGCTGGAAGACCGGCTAGACAAGCTAGAATCTCTGCGACATTCTTTTTTGCGACACGCGTCCCATGAACTTAAAACACCTTTGGCCAGTATTTTCGAGAGTTGCGCCATCTTGAAAGATCAATTATTGGGTTCACTCAGTCAGGAGCAAAATGAGGTTGTCCAGATTTTAGACGATAGCGCTCACTGTATGGGGCATCTTGTGGAACAATTATTAGATTACAACTATATTTTGCAGGTGGAACAAACCGCATTAAAGCCATTAAATCCAGAAGAGGTTTTAAACCGACTCGAACAGCGCTACCTGCCCTTCCTGCAAAAGCGCCAGCAATCCTTGGCTATAGCATGCAACGGGCGCTCGATACGTACTGACCATACGCTTTTTTCCAGAATAATTGAAAATTTGTTAAGCAATGCACACGCTTATGGGGATGAGCTGGGTAAAATCCTTATCGACCTGCGCATAGCCAATGACCAATGGCAACTTACAGTGTCGAATACTGGCCCTAAATTGAGCGACCAGCAGCGCGAGCGCATTTTTGAACCCTTCTACAGAACCGAACTACCGCGAACGGGCCTGATTAATGGCTCTGGCCTGGGCCTGTCGATTGTAAAAGACTGTGTTCAGCTATTGAATGGACAAATAAAGTTTGTAGAGAGTATAAAATATGATTTTTCGATTCGCATTACTGCGCCTATGTATTAATAGCATCCATTAAACGGTATGAATTAAACAATAGGTCTCTTTGTGAAAATACTTATTTCCTGTGTCACATTGCTTGCGCTTTTTAGCTGTACACATCACTCTTCTCTCTCAGAGACCTATGGCACTCACTCGACCAGTAAAGCCGCGTGGTTAAATCATTCGACAGCAAGTCATTGCCCGACGACAGTCTTGGATTTAAGCGACAGGCTTTGCAACCTACAGCAGTGGCAACGATTTGCTGAACAGTTAATGAATAAAGAGGGTGAAGCACTACAGCAGTTAAAAATAACGCTTGCAGATACCTTTGTTGATACCATCAAAGCAACGATTATCGATTTACACCCCAGCCAGGCGATGTCTATTCGTAAAGCCGGTATTGAAAACCTGTAGTGCTTCACCCTCTTTATTCATTAACTGTTCAGCAAATCGTTGCCACTGCTGTAGGTTGCAAAGCCTGTCGCTTAAATCCAAG
>JBCBZU010000062.1:0-8089 GCA_039815165.1 Pseudomonadota bacterium | reverse complement strand
CATTTTTTAAAGCCTTATTATTGATTGCTGCCGTGCAACTCAATGAAAGCTTTTCTAAAATGGGATCCAGTATTTTTTGCAAAATATTGTCAGGCTGTGAGCGATACTCTAACGCAAGCACCCCGAGACCTTTTACTCTAAAAAGATAGAGATTTTCAGCATGCATTTTTTTACTGCTTTGCTGTTCTTTTTCAAGACTGGAAACACAATTTAATAAGCCTGAACTGTATCGATAGGGTTTTCCATTTTGCTGCTTGGGCACGCTGACGAAATGCTCAATATTACCTCCATTCACACAACTGTGTTTATTACAGGGCTGTTGATCATCGCCAATGTAAAGAAAAAGATGTGAGCTAATAAGATTTAAACGAACATTACAGGTTCTTAAAAAACCTTTGATTATTTGCTCTATTTCCGATGAGGTATTTAGAGAAAGCACCAGTTCGTGCTGTATAGAAATAATTTGAAGTGCTTTATTCATAATGCTCATTTACCTCAAAACATACCAAGCACAGTCGATTTATTTAATAAATGAATAGAGCTGCTTTGAATGCTGGCAATTTCTGCCAGGGATAATGCACCAAACATCGGTAGCTGCGGATTAGCCTTTTGCAGGGCACTAATTTCGTCACTAAACCGGGACTCCAAATACAGTGCCCGACTGATGCAGTCAAATAGCATTAACACCTCTGCACCCAATTGATTTTGTAGGCCACTCGCCGTTCGGTGAGCGGACTGAATTAAATCATCTTTACTTGCGCGCAATATATTTACCGTGGCATTAACCGGCACATTGCCAATGCACTCTAAATAGCGACCATCGGTGTTAATGGGGTCACGCACCAGCACATTGCCATTAATGTCAGCAATACCCAAGGGAAATTCTTTAGCGATATCAAAAAAATTTTTCTCAGTAAGCATTTTGTCACTGATGCCTTGAACAACATCCTGATATAACTCAAATGCGGGTTGGTAGTCGATGGTTTCAATAAAATAACCATTGGCACCGGTAATCAAGTAGGGGCCATCGCAACTAAGCCAACCATGACCTACGCTGCTATGAAGAACCCTCGGTAAACCTATTATTTGTATCGCATCGCAGATCACACCACCATTGGTGAAAATATTGGGTCTGGTCACAAAATCCTGATTGCCTGTCCCACCATCATTCCCACCACCACCTGTTCCACCACCAATAACGGTCACGCCTGCGCCAATAAAATCATAAAATAGATCAATAAAATCCTCATTGCGTTTGCACAGCGCATCGGCAAAAACAATAAAGTGGGAATACTGATTTAGCGTCTCACCATCAGAGTGAATAAGTGCATCAATATTTGCGCCAGGTTCGGAGAGATTGGAGTAATTCCAAACACTAACTGTCTTATCAAGCCCTAAAACAATGGCGCCGGAGTCCATTATTTGATGTTCGAATATCAGCTTGGGAAACATACCACCTGCGATATTGACGGTGCTATTGGACAACAGCGCGTTAAGCTTGTCGATCTCATAAGCATTGTTGCTGCAGGCCATTATAATCAGCGACTGGGAGTGTTCGGACAAGGCTTCCAAACCCTTGGTCAAGCTCTCCAAGTCAGGGTTTGATGTCGTCCATAATGTGGGGGGTGAAGTGTGGTTTGACATCTTGTTCCCAGTTGACTTAAGGCGATATTGGCTTTGCTTACTACAGAGTTTAGACGAAAGCAAAAGGCCTGGTAGGCGATCAAGTGTCTACAAACTAAACAATTGGCGATAATAGCGATCAACTAATAACCACTACGAATAAGTTCGATCATGTGTGAAATAAGCACAAAATAGCATAAACAAAAAAGAGTGATGTTGTTGGCTGACGAGGTACTGACTGCTGTTTATGTCATGCTGTTTATGTCATGCTGTTTATGTCAGACACCAGGATCACAATGGCGGCCGCTGGATCGCCTTTTTTATGGCGCCAATTTATTGTTAATCCAGCCACACAATCTTAGCGGCTACTCAAAACTGTCACCAAAACTGTCCTCGACGTTATGGGTTTCATAGTAGCGAAAGGCAACAATGTGCTGAGGCTGCAATTCCTCATTGAGCAATGTTTTGACATCATCCAGAATTTTACCCAGCATTGATAGCTGTTCCTGCTTGACAATAGATTGGTTTAAGGCGTTGCCCCAAATGCTTAAATGCCGGGTATCGATAATGCGGTCTCGATTTTCTTTAGCCCATTCTCTGGCGACCAGTTGGCCAATAAGTGTGGTTTTTTCCTTGGCAAGTTTCCTTTCAGCTTGGGAGGGCAGTGTGGCAACAAGATCATTGCTGGCAGCCAGCCAGCCTGGCCGATATAGCTCCCAACCCATATAAAAACGCTTAACCCATAGCAAGTACTTATCTTGAGTAGAACTCGGCTGGCCCTCACTGTAGTGATAGTCAACAAAGTATTGCTTGGGTGGAAGTTCATGGGGCCAGGCATCAGCATTCGTTTGGTGTTGAACGCTACATGCGCTATTGAGAGCAATCAGCAGTACGGCAGTGAAAAAAAACTTGATGGTGGACATTGCAATCACTCAGAGGGACAAGGACAAAAAGGGCGTTTGCAAGCAAGCAGCTTGCGAGTAGCAAGGGCAATTTGCACCAGTGAAGCTTTACCGCTATCAAGCCTTAACCATATTTTGGCTGGGACATTGGCCGCACCAAACAGAGTGCTTGAGCCCGCAGTTGGCTCGTTTGGCTTATGGCCTCTGTATCTGTACAAGCTTGGGACTCCTTGGTGTTTGATGCTTGTTATTGGTAGACGCTTGTTCATAAGATCAATCAATAGTTGTTTTGAAAATTTGCCTTAGTTAGAGAGTAAAACCCTATGTGTGCAAAACAGCCCTTCAATATCTTGGAGCATAAGGGATTTTTGCTGCATTTTCCATGGACTTGGTTATTTTTGTATATTTATTATCACCGGGGTGCTCGTGTTATTATGGGCCATTGTGAATTGCATCAATAAAACCGGATAGCAAAAATTTAAGTGAAAAATCATTTAAAATCAAAATTTTATGAAAAATCACCGCTTCACGAGCCCCAAATTAAAGAGGAATGACTATTGGTTAAGCCTGATGATATAAATCTTCCCGACTTTGATGAACTCTGTGATCTGCTGATGCCACTGGGAGCAGTAAACAGCCCAGCCGAGCTTCATGGCTTACTCTGTGGCAAGCTTTGCGGTGGCATGGTGATCGATAGCAAGCAATGGCTGGCGATCGCCTGGGATTTTTTAAACATCACTGATTATCCTGGTGATGATGCCCGAGACCAGGTGACTCAGGTGTATCTTGCCACCGAGAAAAAGCTAAACTCTGGAGATTATAACCTACAGCCCTTTTTGCCTGATGACGATAGTGAAATGGAGCAGCGACTACAGGCATTATCCCAGTGGTGCCACGGTTTTTTAACCGGCTTTGGTAGCGCGGGGATTGACCCGAACCAGCAGTTCTCCGGCGATCATGCTGATGCTTTACGAGACCTGGCCGCGATTGTTCAGGTGGATTTGGACAAAGAGGAGGGCCGGGATCAAGAACAACAGGAGGCAGACTTTGCTGATTTAGTGGAATATGTGCGCATGGCGGCTATGAGTATCTATGAAGAATATGGCGCAGCTTCTGAAACCAGTGAGAAAACGGTACACTGAGCCATGCCACGAAAAAAATCGTCAACCGCGACGACACCTAAAACCGCCACTGCCACCAATCCCAAAATAAGCCGTCAGGATTTTGCCAAACGTCGGCAAGCCTTAATGGCCAATATGGAACCTAATAGCATCGTGATCATTGCTTCGAGCAGTGAAAAAACCCGCAATCGCGATGCTGATTATCCCTTTCGACAAGACAGTGACTTTTATTATCTAAGCGGTTTCCCTGAGCCGGAATCCGTACTGGTATTAGTGCCGGGCCGCGAACATGGAGAGACGATTTTATTTTGTCGCGAGCGAGATCGCGATCACGAAATCTGGGACGGTTACCGGGCAGGGCCTGAAGGCGCCTGCTCCATTTATCAGGCCGATGATAGTTTTCCCATTACCGATATCGACGATATTTTACCCGGACTACTGGAAGGTCGTGAACGCGTATATTACTCCATGGGTAAAGACCAGCGCTTTGATCAAAAGGTGATGAGCTGGGTCAACGCTATTCGTGCCCAGGTTCGTTCGGGCGCGACGCCACCGGGTGAATTTCTGAATCTCGATCACCTGCTTCACGATCAGCGCCTGTTTAAACGCGCAGCAGAACTCAAAGTGATGCAAAGAGCAGCGGATATTTCTGCCGAGGCCCACTGCCAGGCTATGCAAATATGTAAACCAGGAATGTATGAATATCAACTGGAGGCCGAGTTGCTGCACGGCTTTATGCGCTCGGGCGCACGCTTTCCCGCCTACAATTCTATCGTGGGCAGTGGTGCTAATGCCTGTATTCTACACTACGTTGAAAACAACCAGCAGATGAAAGCAGGGGATTTAGTCTTGATCGATGCGGGTTGCGAGCTGGAACACTACGCCTCAGATATTACTCGCACTTTTCCGGTGAGTGGCAAATTTTCACCCGAGCAAAAAGCGATTTACCAAATTGTATTGGACGCCCAGCTCGCGGCTATTGAACAAGTAAAGCCTGGCAACCACTGGAATGCTCCTCATGAGGCATCCGTTAAAGTGATTACCGAAGGGCTAAAAACACTGGGCTTATTAAAAGGCAAAATCGAGACACTGATTAAAAACGAAAAATATAAACGCTTTTATATGCATCGCATTGGTCACTGGCTGGGCATGGATGTTCACGATGTGGGAGACTACAAAATTGACGGGCAGTGGCGCATGCTGGAGCCGGGGATGGTCATGACCGTTGAGCCAGGTATTTATATTTCTGCTGATGATAAAACTGTACCCAAAAAATGGCGCGGCATAGGCGTTCGCATTGAAGATGACGTGGCGATCACTAAAGACGGCTGCGAGGTATTGTCCGCCAAGGTACCAAAAACCATCAAGGATATTGAAAAACTCATGCGCCGCAGGCAGCGCTAAGGGATTGCACGGTGCAAGAACACTACTCAAAAAACCAGCCGACTTCTGCACATATTGTTATTGTGGGTGGTGGTATGGTGGGTATTAGCCTGGCATTGATGCTAGCACGACAATTGCCTTCAGTAGCCATTAGCCTTATTGAACAGCGCCTTATTTCGCTGTTAGAAGAACCGCCACACTATCAAGCCAGTTTTGACGAGCGTTCGACGGCCTTGAGCGCTGGCAGCCAAAGCATTTTTCACAGCTTAGGCTGTTGGTCTGAAATAGAACCCCATGTTCAAGCGATAAACACTATTCACGTCTCCGACAAGGGTCACTTCGCTGGACTGCAACTGAATGCGCTCGACTACACGTTGCCTGCCTTGGGTTATGTGATCGAAAATCGCCGCTTGGGTCAAGTACTGTTGCAGCAACTTAAAGAGACTGCCGTTAATTTTGTTAACCCTGGCCAGGTAAGCCAGTGTCAGGCTTGCAAAGGCGGTTATCAATTACTTGTCCGCGACCATGAACAGGAGCAGCAATTAACGGCGGACTTAGTGATTATTGCCGATGGCAGTGAATCACCGTTGCGCCAATCACTGGGTATTGATATCACCACCAGAGACTACCATCAGCTGGCAATGATTGCCAATGTTGAATTATCTGAAGCGCATCGCGGCGTGGCGTATGAACGTTTCACCGATGATGGACCGATTGCCTTACTGCCACTGCCAGATTTACGGAACGCACAGCAGCGAACACACCGGGCTGCCTTAGTGTGGACATTCCCCAGTGCTAAACAAAGCAGCATCGATACGCTTGACGCAAGCGCTTTGTGTTTACTATTGCAGCAACGCTTTGGTTACCGCGCAGGCAGTATTAAACATATCGGCCAACGCCACTACTACCCTTTAAAACTGGTGCAGGCTGAAGAGCAAATACGCTCCCACTTGGCAATCGTGGGTAATGCCGCTCACTTTCTGCACCCTGTCGCAGGTCAGGGTTTTAATTTAGCCTTAAGGGATTGTCAGCAGCTTGTTCAATGTGTATCTAAAGCGCCCGCCACTCGCTTGGGTTGTTACCAACACTTAAAAACCTACTTGGATAAACAAGTTTTTGACCAGCACGCCACCATTGCAATCACTGATCGGCTGGTCACTTTGTTTTCTTCACAGCGTGCAAGTTTCACCATCACCCGCCAATTGGGCCTGTTGGGCTTAAACACATTACCCTTGTTTAAAACAGCCTTCGCTAATCGCATGATGGGTATACAGTAATGACGAATACCAACATAGAAAATCCTTTGGCTTACGATGTAGTCATTGCCGGGGCCGGCCTTGTGGGCGCAACGCTGGCCGCACAAATTGCCTCAGAGAATACGCAAATTACCATAGCAATTATTGATCAGGGCGTTAAACCCCTTATTCCAGACCTTAAACAACACGCTCCCTGTTTTGATTCTCGAGTTGTCGCTCTGACCCACGCGTCCATTCAGATTTTTCAAAATATTGGCATCTGGCCTGATGTAATCAAAAAGCGCGCGTGCCCTTATCGCCATATGACTGTCTGGGATGATGAGGGCACTGGCGAAATTCATTTTAATGCCGATGAGTTGGGTCAGTCAGCACTGGGGTATATTGTTGAAAACGCGCTGCTATTAACAGCGGTATTGGACGCTATAAGTGATCTGCCGAACATCACCGTATTGCACCAGCACACTATCGAGAAAATTGATTATTCCAAACAGCCTGAAACAGCCCTAACAATCTATTTGTCAGATGATACAGCATTATCCAGCCAACTACTGATTGGTGCTGATGGCGCTCACTCCCGTATTAGGAAATTAATTGATGTACCGATTTGTCAATGGGACTACAGGCAAAAAGCGATTGTGACGACGGTAAAGACGGAACGACCTCATTGTCATACCGCATGGCAAAATTTTCTCATCACGGGCCCTTTAGCTTTTTTGCCTTTAGACCATAAGTCTGAACAATACTGTTCCATCGTGTGGTCGTTGGATACCGAGCATGCTGACAAAAAAATGGCCTTAGCCGATCAACACTTTTGCCAGGCGTTAGAGAGATCCAGCCAAGCTTGTCTCGGTAGAATTGAATACGTAGATAAACGCCTTTGTTTTCCGCTAATTCAGCGCCATGTGCGCGATTATTTTGTTCCTCAAGTTGCATTAGTGGGCGATGCTGCACACACTATCCACCCACTTGCAGGTCAAGGCGTTAATCTGGGTTTACTGGACGCCCAGGCACTTGCCCAGGAACTGCTTAGGGCCTATGCAAGACAACTGCCTTTACATGACCAATCCATCTTGCGTCGTTACCAGCGAAAACGTAAACAAAATAATATGGCGATGATGGCCTTGATGGCGGGCTTCAAGCATTTGTTTGCCCATTCTTCTTTACCGATACGCCTGTTGCGCAATTCCGGTTTGAAAACGGTCAATACTGCCCAACCGATTAAAAAGTGGTTGGCCAGGCAGGCCATGGGGATATAGTAAAGGGCATCTCTAAAAATTGTCTTGTTCCGCGCTCTCGGGCAATAAGAACAATGATAAAGTCGATGCTTAAGCGTTGATATCAAACTCTTTTTTTATATATTTTTTCATCATCCCGGTAGTGGCATAGGTCGAAGACCATATCCAGGCCAAGCCAAATAAACACAACATTGCCCAGATGCCAATATAACTGGGCAGAAGAATCGAGCCAATGGAAAACACCAGCAGTGGAATTGCAGAAAATTTATACGCTTTTTGTTTAAGGCCGCGAATATGGCCTTCTGCCTTTTCACGGCTATCAACATTTGCTTGTCGCAGTATCTTGACCAGATACTGATACTGCTCTTCCTTTTTGGGCTTTTGTGGCATCATCTGTGTTTACTCTCTAAAAATCAAAAGGGTTATACTGCGGCCTACAGGACGCCCAGCAGTAAATGACTTGCATAATCCGGGTTACTACCCAGTTTAGAGAAAAGAATACACGGTCATTTCAAACCTTCGGAGGCAGGAGCCGACGTAGAGCGTACAGGGACGCAATGACCGCGTGT
>JBCBZU010000491.1:0-1805 GCA_039815165.1 Pseudomonadota bacterium | reverse complement strand
TCTGGACAGCTCCGACAAACAGTTCAGTGACAAACTCTATGCTGAACTTAAAGCGCGGTATACCCAAACAAGTTTTGCGACAACCAGTTAATTCGGTCAAGAATACAGTTTCATTGATGTGCTGAAGGATTTTATAGCTTTTCAACTATCTTTATACATTGTTTAGATGAAATTACCGTAAAAATCCCTATAATGCCCTTCCAACCGGTATCACACTGTCTCCCGCACGGTGTAAGCCACTACCCCTTTTATTAATGACTTGGAGATAAATGTGAAAGCACCTGTTCGAGTTGCCATCACCGGCGCCGCTGGCCAAATTAGCTATTCATTACTGTTCCGCATTGCGGCTGGAGAAATGCTGGGTAAAGATCAGCCCGTTATTTTACAGATGTTGGAAATTACCCCTGCGCTAGCTGCCCTTAACGGAGTGGCAATGGAATTGGATGATTGTGCATTTCCATTGTTAGCCGGTATGGTTCAGACTGATGACGCTGAAGTTGCTTTTAAAGATGCAGATTATGCACTACTGGTGGGTGCTCGTCCTCGTGGTCCTGGCATGGAGCGTAAAGATCTGCTTGAGGCCAATGCCGCGATTTTTTCTGCGCAGGGCAAAGCGATCAACAAAGTGGCTTCCCGCGGGATCAAAGTCCTTGTTGTGGGTAATCCTGCCAACACAAACGCCTTGATTGCTCAACGCAACGCACCTGATATTGATCCCCGTAACTTTACCGCAATGACCCGACTGGACCACAACCGTGCACTCACTCAGTTGGCACAGAAGACTGATTCAACAATTAACGATATTACCCAAATGACGATTTGGGGTAACCACTCATCCACTCAGTTTCCCGACCTTCATCACGCCAAGGTCAATGGTAAGATCTCGGTAGAATTGGTTGAGCAAGACTGGTACGAACAAGACTTTATTCCCACCGTACAGAAGCGTGGCGCGGCAATTATCGATGCTCGTGGCGCATCCAGTGCCGCTTCTGCTGCCAATGCGGCAATTTTCCATGTCCGTGACTGGGTGCTTGGCACGGCTGAAGGTGAGTGGACTAGCATGGGGGTATATAGTGACGGTAGCTACGGCATTCAAGCAGGCCTTATCTACTCATATCCCTGTATATGTAAAGACGGCGATTGGGAAATTGTTCAGGGTTTGACTGTTAACGATTTCTCTCGTGAAAAAATGCAAGCCACAGAAACAGAGCTCGCAGAAGAGCGTGATGCAGTGGCGCACTTGCTTCCATAAATTGTCCTGGGTCTTTCCACTATGAAAAAGGCTCCGGTATTCGACACCAAAATCGGCGCGGGTCTGCCCGCGTTTTCTCATCTATTTGATGCCATTGTACGTAATCAATGACTCCATTCATCTGCCGAGTCGGCACGCTATAAAGTGGTATCAGGTGAAAAAAGGTCGTTTTTGTGGCTGACGCAGTATGCAGCGCAAACCATAAGCGTCCTGTGTGCGCTATGGATCGCCATGGCAGGCGCAAGGCCACCCTATCTTATTTCAATTTATAGTATCCAGCTCTAACAATAAGGTTTACATTATGTCTCTTCCTAAAGTAGGTAATAAAGCACCCGTATTCTCTCTCAAAAATCAAAGGGGGGAGGTCGTCAAGCTCAAAGATTACGCGGGTGAAAAAAATGTAGTGATCTATTTTTATCCCAAGGCATTAACACCTGGCTGTACCACACAAGCTTGCGGAATTCGGGATACTCAAAAAGATCTTAATAGCAGAGATACGATTGTCTTTGGTATCAGTCCTGATCCTATCGATAAACTACAAAAGTTTATTGAT
>JBCBZU010000209.1:0-4664 GCA_039815165.1 Pseudomonadota bacterium | reverse complement strand
CGGCATAGCCGATGTAAGCCATTGAAAATCAAGCAGCTTCGCACAGTTGCGCCAATTTTCAATGGCATCAATCAAATAGTTCAGGACGAACTATTTGATTGCCAGGTTAATAGCGCAATGGAACCGTCCTTAAGCAATTGCGCGAGCAAAGCTAATTCTTGCTGAGTTGCGTAAGCCGCTACTTGACCTTGGCAAACGCACTGGGAGAAAGATCGACTTGCCGGGTAGCGTTCTCCATTGATATATAAGTAGTGATCATCAAATGCCAAGCGGGTATGGGCAGGAATGGACAACTGGATTGCGGTATTATTGAGCATAAGTTGCTCTAGATGTTCTATAGAGCACTGATCCAGGGGCTGGTCATCGCGGTGATATCGAGTCTCTGTTATTAGCTGACCAAAAACATCGTGGATGGCCTGCTGCAATTTTTTCGGCGTTATAGACTGACACAAGGCTTCTGCATTGCGATAGGCCTGATGATTTAAATAAAACGGATTGTTGTCGATTGAACTGACGGTATCTTGGTATCGTTGATTGTCTGGCAACTGCTCTATCAACTGTTCTAAGGCAGCATTTATGATTTCTTTACTGGAGGGCGCACGAAAACCGATGGATAAGCTAATGCAATCATTTGTTATTGCGGTTCCCCAATGGGCGTGCCGCGCGGGAATATACAGTAAGTCACCGGGTTTGGCCGTATAGCAATCAACGGTGTCGAAGTGCGCTAATAAGCTCACCTGATCGTTGTGCTGCAGCAGGCTTTGCTCATCGCAAATCTGGCCTAAAAGCCATTGCCTTTCACCAGATACCTGTAAAAGAAAAACATCATAATAATCAAAATGAGGGCCAACGCCCCCACCGATGGGCGCATAGCTTGCCATTATATCGTCCAGGCGCCAGCGGGGTAACCAGCCAAAGTAACCCAAGAGCGCTCTTATCTTTTCATCCCACTGGTCCAAGCCTTGAACCAACAAGGTCCAATTCTCGCTCGGTAAGGATAAAAAGTGCTCCTCCGCAAAAGGGCCGTGTTGGCACTGCCAGATACCCTCAATGCCCCTACCCGAAATAATGCGTGACTCCACTGCCTCCTCACAAGCCAGGCCCGCCAGATCATCAGCGTCAACACAATCGACATAGTCTGCTAAGGCCTGGGGTGCCCACCATACGCTTTGCTGCCAATATTGCTGTAAAAAAACCTGGGTATCTATTCCTAAAAAATGAGGCATACTATAGCCCCAGAAAATAGCCTCAAAAAAAGCAGTTGGTCGCTCAACGCGAGCAAAAAATCATTTAAAATCATACTATTAGAAAAATCAGGGCTTGATTATACAATGGCAGGCTTTTGCTCCCGAGAGCAATCCCTGCGATTATCGACATCACCATCTTGGTTTATAGTGGCTATACTCAGTAGAGAATGAAAAAAATTGCAAAAACCAGACGAACTTACGATTACTATATGGGTTGATGCAGACGCATGCCCAGTGGTTATACGGGAAATAATATGCCGTGCTGCACAGCGAACGCAAACGCCTTCAACCTTTGTGGCTAATCAGTTTATCCGTCTGCCTCAATCACCCTATATTAAGATGTTACAAGTCGAACCAGGATTTGATGTGGCCGATAATACCATTCTACAAAGGGCAGTAGCCAATGATATTGTAGTCACCAGCGATATCCCCCTGGCGGCTGATGTATTGGAAAAGGGGAGTTATGTGATTAGCTCTAGAGGTGAACAATACACTCAGGATACGATTAAAGCGCGGTTAACCATGCGGGATTTTATGGATACCATGAGAGCCAGCGGCATTCAATCAGGTGGGCCGCCGGCACTAAGCCACAGTGACAGACAGCAATTTGCCAATTTATTGGACCGCCTGCTGACTAAACTACGGAAATAAATTGATGCTACGCAAGACAGTGTATTTATTGCTCTTTATTATTGCTATGTTGGTAGCGGTAACGGTTTTTTATATAGAAATAAGGATTGTCTCTGAAATGCATAACTTTGCTGAGCCTATTTACAACCTTCCTCAATACAATCTAAGGCTAAAAGGTACATCTGCGGCCTTAGCTCACTTTATCAATATTGTGTTTGGCTTTATCTCAGTGATTGTTGCGGCTTTGTGTTTTAAAGAAATTGGTAAATAAATCTAAGAGTGACTCAATGCCTGCTGTCGATGTTTACTGTTGTTTGGAAACCACTTCACCCCAAAGCTCTTTCACTCTCGCATCGCGACCACAGACTGAACGATAATAGCGGTAGCGAAGGCGACTCTTTTTATAGTAATCCTGGTGATATTCCTCGGCGCGATAAAATCGTTTAGCCGCTAAAATTTCAGTGACGATGGGCGCGTTAAAAGGCTTTGATTGATTAATATCGGTAAAGGACGCTTCAAAAATATCTTTTTGATTCTCATTTTGGTAAAACAGTGCCGTTTTGTAAGGGCTGCCCTTATCGCAAAACTGACCGGTGGCATCGGTAGGATCAATGGTTTTCCAAAAGAAATCGACTAATGCTCGCGCGCTGACAAGATTCGCATCATAAGTAATTTTTACCGCCTCAAAATGCCCTGTCTGTTTCGCGGCAACTTGCCGATAAGTAGGGTTAGGCGTATGGCCATTAATATAGCCAGACACCGCGCTAATCACCCCCTGCTGCTTTTCGTAGTCGGCCTCCACACACCAAAAGCAGCCACCGGCGACAATAATATTTTCTAACTTGGGGCTTTGTTGTTCTTGGGCATGACCAAGGTGGCAGAAAAAACTCAGGCTGATAAGCAATAAATATTTGTACATGGGGGAAACTCTTTTTGGGCGTTGAAACTCTTCTTGGGCGTTGAAACTCTTCTTGGGCGTTGAAACTCTTTTTTAACGTTGAAACTCTTTTTAGGCATTATTCGACTTTGACCAATGGATATCTTGTGAGTTCATACTCTCTATAGACCTAGTCTAGACTACTGAATCAACTGAGTTTGGGGATAAGCGGCTTGCCACCCAAACCAGAATGCGCGGTGATAAGGCAGGCGTTGCAACACTCTACCCGATTTAGAGACTAACTGTTCTTCGGTGACCGCCCACGTATTGCCTTGCGCATCGGTTACTTGGCTGTCTTGATCATAAGCGACAAAGTCAATATTTTCTGGGTCATAAACGCGATTAGCGCCACTGCTATCGCTTAGCACGATAAAGGCTTGCCGACCAATTTGACCGGTATACAGCGGGTGTTTAGCGAGAAAATCGGTATCGATAGCCAGTTGGTCCATGGGAGAACCGGCAAACCGCAGGGCCAATACTTCCTGTTTATTGTTAAGGCGTTTGTCTTCAAAGGGGGTATTAAACATCAGTTGATCGGTGGCAAAATAATCTTGATAAGCGATGCCTTCTCCATAATCGCGCCTGTGCCCCGTATCTAAGGATAAAACCCTTGTATTGGGGTGTCGGCGCTTCCACTCAGCCCAAGTGCTGGTGACAACGCCGACATAGTCCAGTTGAATACCTTTGTCGACCAGCGGGCCGACGACTGGTTTTCCTGTCATGGTACTCCACAAGGATTGCGTCTCTTTGTCGTACATTAACTTATTGGAGCGGTATAAAAATCCGCTGGTCCCCAGTTGATGGACCTTGCCGTTAACCTTGGTTTTATAGGGAATAACCGTACCGCAGAGCGTGCAGTAAACGCCGGCAATATCGACACCGCCAATAGTATCGACAAACATTTCGTGCCACGCGAGAATGCGCTTGGGGTAGGCTCGGGCATCACCGTTTATTTTAATGCCAAACACAATATGCTCATCCGCAAGATAGTCTGCATCGCTTGCATCAAGCATTTTGGGTTTACGCAGGGGCGGTATGCCGTCTTGTCTGACGCCGCCCCAGCGAATCTCATCTAAACGAATCCTGGCAGTGGCTTGTCGATCTTTAAAATAAGGTCCAAAACGCGGGTCTATTCTTTGGTAAAGCTGACGTTTAAAATCGGCATAATCCTGGGTAATGTGCTCGGGTTGATTCCATAGCCATCGATACCATTGATTAATATCACGGCCAAAATTCTGCTGGGTTTTTTCGGTGAGCAAATGAATCACGCTGGTTTCTGTGAAGTGGTTAGGGTTGAAATATAAAATTTCCAATAACTGGGGGATATAAGACTGATCCCAGTTATCACCAATATGCCTAATCACTTTATCAATACTGGTGGAATTACTCGAATAGAGCAAACGCTGAAAGGATTGGCTAATGGAGTTAGCCGGTAATGGTGCTTGCGCGTAAACCGTAGTGGCACACAGGCATATCAAAAATACGCTGTACAATCGATATATAAAACAGATCATCACTTATCACCTCTGGTACTCATATCAGATAAGTGAGGAAAAGTTTAACATAAACCATAAATTCCTAAGTTGACAGCACTGAGAACTGTGGGCGACTGGTAAAACCTAATGAAAAATCAGTTGATGTACTTAATGCTTATGGCCTTCCACCTTAGCGGGAATGAGGATTAATCAAAAGTTCCATATATCGAATAAAAGCTAAACAGGCTTAAGGTTTTATTCAGAGGAAACCATATGCTCTTGTTCTCGTTCAATTCTAGATAAACACGCTAACACATCTTCAATATTGACCAGCCATTCAGAACTGGCATCTGTTGAATTTGCTTCTTCAGGTTT
>JBCBZU010000244.1:0-4266 GCA_039815165.1 Pseudomonadota bacterium | reverse complement strand
TGTAAGTCGTCCCTTGTTCAAACTGGGGTAGTATTTTGTATTGGTTGAAATCATCAGCATAGCCAATGGTTGTTATAAACATAAGTGTTAAAAATGGGATAATTCTGGTCATTGTTTACCTTTTATATTGCTTTAATGTTTTGCTTAGTAGTGTTGCTAAGGGTGGTACTGTATGGATGTCGGATGAACATCGACAATTGCACAATAGGGATTGATTACAAAATCAAATCAGAAAATTGTGAAGGCTATTCTACGAAGATAAAGGCAGGTCGGATCACTTGTGCTGAGAAATATGCCAGCATCCCCAAAAGCAATTGACTTTTAAGCAAGTGGAAGAATGCCGTGAGGGAGACAAAGCCCTTTAATAGCCTGGCCTAAAAAGTAAGTTAGTGCAAACTAATAAAAATCGTTTGCGCTGGTATAATGTTAAATAATTTTTCCCAGAATTATTCGCCAAGTAACTGATCGCCATATTCAAACAGCTGTGCCAGGATTGTCTGGCTGACAGATGGATCTCCACCCAGACCATCCAAACACTCGAAGTATTCATCCAGCACAATAGAAGCGCCGGCATCTTTATCCGTCAGTCGCTGATAGCGCCACTGCTGCCATTGCTGCCGCTCCTCATCACTCAAGGTATGCGGATAAAAGCGGGCGCGGTAGCGAAATAACAGGGCTTTTAATCGATCATCCTGTAGCTGATCCATAAAGCTTATTAGCTGCTGCGGCTCGGCCTGGCGAATAGCCGGGAAGTGTTGCTTATCCGCGTCGTCGATAAAAGCATTATAAAGCTGCTGCTCGGGATCAGTCTGTGGTGGGAACGCATTGCCTTGGTACACCTCGGTTAATACTCCCTGTAGGGTCATTGAACACAATTGCTGCCAGTGTTTATCGCAGGCTGCTTTATCAATACCCAAGCGCTGGGCGGCGCTATCGTCCAGTAGTTTAGGGGTTGCCAGGATGGGGGCTTTATTGAGATGAATTTCTTTTAGTGGAATACGCTCCAGGCCTTCGGGTAAATCCTCCTGTTTGGCATAAACACGCTCCGCAATTTCACTGGCGGACAAGTGGGCCAGAGGCGATGGGTCAATGGATAGGTTATAGGCAATCACACTATTGCGATTGCTGGGGTGCATCATCAAGGGGGCAACCAAGGCCGCACATCCCTGAGCAGCGGGAAAGCGCGATGAAATATGTAACAGCGGTTTGCACTGCTGAATATCAATCAGTTGTGCTGCTCTGCGCTTATTGCGCAGTTGATAGGCATAATCGTAAAGCCTGGGCTGGCGCTCTTTAATAAGTTTCGCGAGAGCAATAGTGGCATACACATCCGATAGCGCATCATGTGCCGATTCATGCACCAGACCATTGGCCTTTGTTAGCGCTTCCAGCTTAAAGCTGGGGACACCCGGTTCGCGCTCAGGCCAGGCCAGTGTGTCCGGCCTCAAGGCATAGACCAAACGCGTCATATCAATAATATCCCAGCGGCTGTTACCCTGGTTCCACTCCCGTTCATAGGGGTCGTAAAAGTTGCGATAGAAACCATGGCGGGTCATTTCGTCGTCAAATCTAATGCTGTTATAGCCAACGCCACAGGTGCCGGGTTGCGACAATTCAGATTCAATAACGCGAAAGAACTCTGGTTCCGGGAGACCTTCTGCCATGGCTTTTTGTGGGGTGATCCCTGTTAACAAGCAGGCTTCGGGGTGAGGTAGGCAATCGGCACTTGGCTTACAGTAAAGGCAGAGAGGCTCGCCGATAATGGTAAAGTTCTCGTCTGTTCGAATACCGGCAAATTGAGACGGTTTATCCGCACTGGGCTTTGCGCCCCAGGCTTCGTAGTCATGCCAGTAGTAGGTGTTCACAGATTAACAAGGCTCGTAGGCTTAGCTTATTGAATTGGCTTATTGAATTAGCTTATTGGATTAGAGAGAAACTACAAAAAAGCCCTGCGATTGGCAAGGCTTTTGACAAGAACAATTGAAAAAAGCAAAACCGTTTATTGATAAACCGTTTTATTCGCGCTTACTTCAATATCAACACGGCGGTTGGCGGCACGACCCTCGACAGTATCGTTTGAGGCAACCGGTTGGGTTTCCCCTGCACCGGATGCGCTTACGATTGAAGCGGGTACACCTTTAGTGATGATATAGTCGGCAACCGAGCGGGCGCGGCGCTCAGATAATGCCTGGTTGTAAGTATCACTGCCGCGGCTATCCGCATGGCCGGTCAACACAATGCTAACCGGCTCAACTTCTCCGAGACCGGCAACAAAGCTGTCCAGCACTGCCATACCGTCAGCGGTCAGCTCATCGCTATTGGTTGCAAAAGAAGCATCTCCCGAAAGAGACACGGTGTCCGTCACTTTCACCAGCGTCGGCTTGGGCGCCGCTGCCTTAAATTCAGGCTTTGCGGGGGGCTTTACGGCTGGCTTGGGTGGCTCTGGCTCCGGTGCCGGTGCTGGCTTTGGATTACAGGCCTCAATATCAACACCATTAGCAGACTTAATGCAATTGCCAAAACCATCAGAGATTTTCTGACCTGAACCATCGGCAATATAATCGCCGCTATGGGCAAAAGCCCCGGCGCTTATAACAGCAGACGTCAGCACAATCGCGCTTACACTTGCAATTTTCTTAACCATGAAAGACCTCCTAAAGTCTTATCTTGTTGGATATTATCAATCTTGTTGTTATAAAGGGGCGTGATAGTAGCTTACTTTGCTCTGGTTGAATAGCTTGAGTCGGTGACTGGGGCACTTAGTGGTGCCAGTATTGGTTAAACTGAGTACCAGATCAAATTATCACAGGCAGTGACTGTCGGTCTTTGCCGCCATAATAAAGTCATTTTTGTGGAGGCCATAAATTTTATGGGTCCACCAGCGTACCGTCACCCGCCCCCACTCCAGCAAAATTGCCGGGTGATGCCCCTCTTGCTCGGCGAGCTCACCAACTCGGTTGGCAAAGGCCTGGGCACTGATAAAATCGGTAAAGTCATAGGATTTCAGTAGCTGCGATACGCCCTTTTTATCGACTATCTGCCATCCATCAAGGGATCCCAGCAGATCCTGAGCTTGTTCCTCAGTCACTTTAGGCGCATCCTCTCGACAGGCTTCGCATTGTTGTTGGGTTAGTTCTGACATGGTTTTGTCTCCAATAACAGATTACTTAAAAAACACAAGGGATTTGTCCAGATCGATTATGGGGTGGCGTTAAGACCATCTATTAAAGGCCATGGCTGACAGTGAAAAACTTAGAGTGAAAACAGTGTAAAGCAGACTGTTGTCGTAAACTGTTCGGCTATAAAATCTCTAGCGTATGTCTAAAATACCTTCTTCTATTTTCGCCTGCCAAATTTGCGGTCCTGTCTGATGCACAGATTCACCGTGCGCATCAACAGCCACTGTCACTGGCATATCTTTCACTTCAAACTCATAGATTGCCTCCATGCCCAGATCTTCAAAGGCCACTACCTTGGCGTCGATAATCGCTTTAGACACCAGATAGGCGGACCCACCCACCGCCATAAGATAAACCGCCTGATTATCTTTAATCGCATCAATGGCCGCTTGCCCCCTTTCGGCCTTGCCCACCATACCCAGTAAACCCGTCGACTCCAATATTTGTCGGGTAAACTTATCCATACGCGTTGCCGTGGTGGGGCCGGCGGGGCCAACGACTTCGTCACCAACCGGGTCGACAGGGCCGACATAGTAGATAAATCGCCCTTTTAAATCAACGGGCAGTTGCTCGCCTTTATTTAACATATCGATCATACGCTTGTGGGCGGCATCCCGCGCCCCAATATGGATTGTGATGGCAGAGGTCAAAGCTCACATTAGGATTCACAGCTTTCATTCCCGTCCGCATCCGCTGCACAAAATCAGTCAGATGCGACGTTCTATCTACACCGCCACCCACCTCCGCGTAGTAGCCTAAATAGTCGTCCCACTGCACTGCATCTACCGTAGGATACCGCTGCACAAACTCAGCTAAAATCTGTTCAAAAAGTCGACTCACCGCCGGATTATTCACATCTAGCACGTAGTGATCAACCGAGGAATACGTCCTATCAACACCAGGAACAAACCAGCCATTGTTCTGCGCTAACGTAAAAATGTGGCTGTTTGCATCCAGCTTAATTCCTTTTTCAAAATAAGCATGCACCTGCATTCCTTGCAGATGGGCCTCATCAATGAGCCAGTCCAGCCATTGCGATTGAAACTGATTTTCTGGACAGTGAGCTACCCCAAAAGTTTTGAGCATC
>JBCBZU010000017.1:0-13647 GCA_039815165.1 Pseudomonadota bacterium | reverse complement strand
CTCATCGGTAAAGCGTGGTATTAATGTCAATGTCTCAGTGGAGTGGGTCGATGGTAGTCACGGCTAGCCCTGTTGCGACGCAAGCGCCTGTAGATGCGGATCTGCTTAAAGAAGCACTGCAGCCCGAGCGAATTTGCCCGACTGCGGAAAAGACGCTACAGCCGTTTAAGGGCAGCACCATAGCGGAGTTGCTGCGATATCGCGCATCGGTACAGCCCAATGACGTGGCTTTCGCTAATTTACAGGGCCGCAGCCCGTCAAATTTGGTACTTAATTATCGCCAGTTGGAACAAAGTGTGTTGAGACTGGCTTACTATCTGCAACAACAAGGTGCACAGGGCGAAAGAATTATACTGATGTACCCAACCGGCATAGACTATGTTGTTGCCTTATTGGCCTGCATCGTTGTTGGGGCGATTGCCGTTCCCGTTTATGAAGTGCGCCGCAGCCGACACGTGGAGCGTCTGCGCAATATCTGGAAAGATGCGACGCCGAGATTTGCACTGACTACCTCAGTGGCATTGGCCCAGGCAGATGTTGCCGAACTTGATTCGCTAACGGCTGAGTCCGGTGAATGGTTGTGTTCCGACACCTTGTCATTGTCAATGGATTCGCCCGTGCTTGAACTAGAGGCTGATAGTAAACCGAACAAACTCTCCTTATTGCAATATACCTCGGGCTCTACAGGTTTTCCGAAAGGAGTGATGGTGAGTGAAACCGCGCTACTGCAAAACTCCCACACGATTAACCAATGGATGCAACCCCACGGACAATATCTGGTAGTCAATTGGCTACCTCCTTATCACGATATGGGCTTGGTGGGCGGTTTGCTACAACCGATATACAGTGGTTTCCCCTGTTTGTTATTGTCCCCGGTGTCTGTTATTCAACGACCGAAATTATTGCTGCAAGCAATTTCCCGCTATCGCGCCACTATTGCTGGCGGGCCAAACTTTATATATGACATTTGTGCAAGCCGTATCCGCGACAAAGACCTCACCGGCCTTGATCTATCCTCTTGGGAAATTGCCTTTAACGGCGCTGAACCCATTAGTCACTCTACACTGGAGAGGTTTTCCGAAAAATTTATACCGTATGGTTTCTCAGCAACATCTCATACCACTTGTTATGGTTTGGCAGAGGCGACTTTATTTGTTGCCGGTGATGACATTGGTCAGCCGCCGACGGTAGTCAATGTCAATGCCAGTGAGTTCGAAAATGCAAAAGCCATTGAGGCCGATGTCAGTGACAGAGCCATCAGCCTGGTGAGCAGTGGCCGCTTTGCCGGGCATTGTTGCGAACTGAAAATTGTTGATGCTGAGACCTCGGCAGAATTGGCCGATGGCCTGATCGGAGAAATTTGGCTGCGCGGTGACGCACTCAGTGAAGGGTATTGGCGCAAACCTAACATTAACCAGGAAACCTTTGACCGCAAGCTTAAAGGAGATAGCGCTGGGGGATTTATGCGTACTGGCGATCTGGGTTTTGTAAAAAACGGTCAACTCTATGTTGCTGGCCGAATTAAAGATTTGATTGTTATCCGTGGCCGCAATTTTCACCCTCAGGATATCGAGCGATCCATTGCCACTTGCCACCCAGAGATTAGATTGGGCAGCACGGCGGCGGTGCCAACGATTGCCGATGGCATTGAAACACTGACCATCATCCAGGAGTGGAATGCCCGCAAGCACCCCGACTTAATGGGGGAAGTATCTAAACATATTCGGGCGGCAGTCTCCAAGGACCATGAGTTAACAGTGGGCGATATTGTTTTTATAGAACCAGGCAGTTTACCGAAAACATCCAGCGGTAAATTACAGCGCACAGAGGCCAGCAAACTTTTTGTTGCCAAGCGAGCAGACCTTGAGCATGAGCCGACCACAGCCAGCCCCGCTTAAGCTGCGGTGTGTTGATTATTTCGGTTAACGCAGGTTTTTCAATGAGTAAAAGCAATTTATTAAATACAAACAAGCTAAAAGAGGACGTGTAGCGATGACAGAATTAGCACTGCCCCCTTCACACGAAGAAATCTCCAAGAAGGTTATCGGTATGTTGGCGGATAATTTTAATATGGATCCGTCTGAAGTGAGCACCACTCAGTCACTAAACGATTACGGTCTCGACTCACTGGATGCGGTCATTATTGCGGCTGATATTGAAGAATGGTTGGGAATCGAACTGCCGGCAACGCTCCTGTGGGATTGTGAAAATGTCGATGAGGTTGCTGATTATGTGATAAAAAATTTTGCCGCACTTGCACGCGGTGAGGAGGTAGTTGCTATGTCCTGATATAGGAAGTATCACTGAAGGACTTTCAATCGTCATAGAGCAATATTAAGTTTCTCATCTTTATTTTTAAGGTAGTCAAACTTAAGTCTACTGACCTTACACTCAACCTTACGACTATGGTGAATGATATGAGTACAACTGTACACACCCCCTATAATGCAAGCGGTATTGATTTTGATAATCTGCCACACGGTAAAGACCAGCGCTATTACGACTTGCTGGCATTTATTGTTTCCAACGGTATTGCCGGTGAACTAATGGCAATCGATAACTACACCCAAATGGTGCCCATCTTAACCAGCACCGAAGACAAGTTGGAAGCGGTAGAGCAGGCCCAGGATGAATCAAAGCATGTGAAACTGTTGGCCAGCCTGGGTAAGAAATTGGACTTTGGTGTAAAAACTGAGATTGTAGAACCTGAATGGAAAATAATACGCGCTCATTTCGATACTGCCGTACGCAATAACGATCTCGCCAGCTGTTATATCACCCAGGATCTTATGGTGGAAACCCTGGCCGTGGTGCTTTATAAAACCTTGGGTAGAAACACTGACCCCAATACGCGAAAAGTAGCGGATAATATTTTGCGTGATGAGATGAAGCATTTACAGATTGGCATTGATCGTATCAAGGCGATGTTAGATAAGGATGCAGACTCGGTACATAAATCTTTAACAGACTCACACAATGCAGTAGTGCCGGTATTGTTTAGCAGTATTTCCTACAACTGTACCGATCTCTGTGATGATCTTGCGATTGACTGCTCCTCACTTGGTCTTGATTCAGTGGCCACTGATTTGGATACGGTTCGCGTTGATGCTCTCGATACCTATATGGACATGCTGGATCGCGTTGGTTTTGACACCAAAGTGACCACCCCCTTAATCGCAAAGCTACAATCCAACCTCGATTCCGAGAGAGTCAGCGTGGCGGGTGATTGCTGTAGCTCAGCAAGCGCATAATAAAGTGCCCGCATATTAACCCGTAGTCGTTAAGCGGGTTAATAATATTGAATTTACTCGGTTTGCAGAAAGTATTATGGAAAAATTTATTGAATTTATCGTCGTCCACGGGGTGATTCTGTTCGCATTGTTCTATGGCGCGACCCTGCTTATTGCGCTGCTGCAACAGAATGCGGTGGTATCCAGACTAATGGATCGTATGGCCGCGAATCAGCAATTGGGTTTGCCCAATGTGTATGCAGCCATCGGTGGTGCATTAACGCCTTTTTGTTCTTGCTCTACAGTACCGGTGCTGTCATCGATGTTGCGCACGGGCATTCGTTTCGGCGTCTGCTTTACATTTTTAATGGCCTCACCCTTGGTGAATGAGGCCGTCGTTGTGGTGATGTGGCGCTACTTTGGTATTGAATATATGCTGCTGTTTATTTTTTCTGCACTGCTGTTTCCCATACTGGTCGGTATTTTATTTGATCGTGCCGGTTTTGCGAATCTGCTGCAACAGAGTATGTTTAATACCGCTACCGGCTCTGGCAGCATGGCAGCCGTCAACGCAAGCATTGATGAAAAAGCAGAAATAGGCTTAAAAACCAAAATAAAGTTTGCCGCCAATGTAGCCAAGACCGAAATCATGGCGGTACTGCCTTATTTATTGGTGGGGCTGTTGGTGGGTGGTCTTATTTATGGTTTTGTTCCAGATGGCTTTATCGGTGAAATTGCCGGCCAATACAGCGAATTAACCCTTATTTTAATTATGGCTGCCTTAGGTGTGCCCCTTTATTTTAATATCACTTTAGTGCTCCCAGTTGCTTTTGCACTGGCAGAAAAAGGCCTGGGCTTGGGGCCCATTACGGCTTTTCTTGTCGCCGGTGCAGGCACTAGTCTGCCGGAAATGATTTTATTATTACGCATGTTTAAAATAAAACTGCTAATTGCCTATGTGATGGCTATGTTTTCTATCGCGATATTGATGGGCCTGCTTTTTTCCATGTTGAATTATTAATTACTTTCAAATAGATACCAGGAGATTACCTACAATGCTTAAACAAATATGCAACGCCTTAAGTTTTTTATCATGTTCAGTCAGTTCAGAACCATCTAATTTCAGAGATCTTATGGCGGCGGGAAAAATAGGCGTATTGTCATCCCAGTGCTGCAATGCTAATGCCAAGAGTGAAGATGCCAAACTGATGGAGCTCGTGGAACAATGTATGGAAGAAACCAATACCTATCTGGATATAAAAGCGGAAACCATAACCGCCGCTCAGAAAGGCATGGGAAGTCTGGGCAGTGATATTGATCAGGCGGAACAAATAATTGTCGAACAAATTACCGGCCTTTTTCAAAAAGGTGGGATGCGCACCTTTCCCGCGTTAATTATTGATCGAAAAATTATATCTTACGGCGGTGTACCCACCAAAGAAGTCATTATCGATGCCCTTAAAACGGTCGACCGTAAATATGTTAAAAGCTCAATGCCTGAGCTGGATGAATCTGTACAGGCCAATGCATGAACACACATCGTAAATACCTAATGACGGGGGCGACGGGTTATCTCGGTGCCACCGCACTGTTTGCCATTATGGACGATACTCAAAGCGACGTCGTCCTGCTTGTTCGCCGCGTGAGCGATGAGCAATTGATTATTGACGATCTAAAATTAAATTTTGAAGTTGAGGGCAAACCGTTTAAGGAAGAGTACACAGAGCGAATTCGCTTCGTTCAATTTGACTCTATTGGTACCTTGGAAATTGCCCTTGAGAAGGTCAAATCTTTATCGATTGATGAAATTCTTCACTGTGCAGGTTGCGTTGATTATTACGATAAGGAAAAGCTATCCTCGGGCAATGTCGAGTTTACCCGCAAACTTGTAGAGTTTGCCCAAAACAGCGGCATTGAGCATATTGTGTATCTGTCAACAGCCATGAGCTCTGGTTATTTGCAGGGTGAGATTGCGGAAACCCTGCACCAAGAGCCCGAGGAAGACCCAACGGTTTACACCAGCTCTAAAAGAAAGGCCGAGTGGGTGGTCGCCAACAGTGGTTTAAATTACCGTATTCTTCGCCCGACAATTGTTATCGGCGACAGCCGCACAGGGCGCTATACGGGTAAGCGCTATGGTCTCTATCAACAGTGGATAGGCTTTGAAAACCTGCTTTGTGATCGCTACCATGAAACCATTCACTTGGTAGGACCAAAACAGCCGCTTAATTTTCTCCATCAGGATGCGTTTAAAAATACATTTTCATACGCCCTGGAAAATTTAGCACCCAACAGCATTATGCACATTACATCCGCCACCGGTTCTGCGCCCACCATGCGTGAGGTGTGGATGATGTGGTTAGGCCGAGTCACTTGTCCGCAGCAAGTTGTCTTTTATGATAAGTTTGACGATATCCCGCTAAGAGATATCTCAACCCGACAGCGTGCCTACCTTACCTTTGCGGCCATCAATTTAGAAATCGCCTCTCATTTATGGCAGTTCGAGACCTCACACCTTGATCGATTTCGCACACAGGGTCTCCAGTTTGCTGATGCAAGTCTAGCAACTATTACCCACTGTCAGGAGCGTTTTGCCAGCACTTCAAAAAAGATCGCTCGCTATCGGCAGCAATTTAGCGATAAACTCGCGAAAGAAATTACTAGCTTGGATGCAAAAGACCTGGAGCAAGACTTTGTTAGTAGTTAAGGTGTTAGCAGTTAAGGTCTTAGCCGCTAAAAGTCTTCAATGATTATTAACCCATATAAAAACAGTAGCCAACGTGTCAAAAATAATGCAAAAAACCATCACCAAAATTCCATACGACAGCACTACATGGAGGCGCTGGTTGATGGAACCCAGCTATTTTGTCGCCGCAACCGTGCTTGCCCTCACTCTGCTGGCCGCTATCGGCGCCAAAAATCTTGACTTAACCACTGACAACCGGGTATTTTTTGGTGAGACTAACCCACAGCTTAAAGAATTTGAAGCATTTGAAACCACATTCAATGAGTTAAATTCCTTAATGGTTGTGTTCCACTCAAAAGAGGAAACTGTTTTTACGGCAAAAACCCTTGAAGCGGTACGCAGTTTTACCGAAGCGGCATGGCAACTACCCTATGCCAATCGGGTTGAGTCGATCAGTAATTACTCCCATTCCTATGCCCGCGATGATGATATTTTTGTCAAAGATCTGGTGACAGAAGAAGATCTGGCGAATCCACAAACTTTGCAAGAGATTCGAGAAGTGGCGATAAACGACCCGCTTATTTTCCGCAGGCTGGTGTCAGAGCAAGAAAATACCACGGCAGTGTTTATCAATTTTATCTATCAGGATACCGATGAAAAAACCGCAATTGGCGATATTATTGGTTCGCTCAATGACACTGTGGCGAATATTGAAGATGCATTTCCCCATCTTAGCGTGTATAAAACGGGTGATATTATTCTGGGCCATACGGTCGAACAGGCCACCAATGATGATGTCGCCTTACTGTTTCCATTAATGCTGCTGCTTATTATTTTACTTATCGGCATTGTGCTAAAGTCTGTATGGGTGCCGGTCGCAGTATTTATTGTGATGATTCTATCGGTTGTGATGGCGCTGGGTTTTGCTGGATGGTTGGGCTATATTTTAAATCCGGGTTCAGCGATTGCGCCGACAATTATCATTACCATTGCCATTGCAGATTCCGTACACATAGTGACTAACACCATGGACGGTCTGCGTAACAAATTGTCAAAAGTTGAAGCGGTTAAATACTCTCTGCGTATCAATATCGTGCCTATCGCCTTGACAACAGTAACCACAGCGGCGGGGTTTTTAACCCTTAACTTTTCCGATGCGCCCCCCTTCAATGATCTTGGCAATATAGTGGCCATGGGCTGTGTGGCGGCATTTGTGCACAGTGTGCTGGTGCTTCCCTGGCTGTTGACCAAGCTTCCCATCAAGGCCCCCAACACGCATATACCGCCTCAAGGTTTTGAAAGGCTGGGCAAGTGGTTAATCAATAATAGGCTTATTGTTTCCGTTATTGTGGTGGCCAGCATTAGTTTATCTGCACTGGGCATAACGCAACTTGTGCTCACTGATCGTTGGTCTACTTATTTCGACCAACGCTATGAATTTCGCACCGATACGGATTTTATTATTGAAAATCATAGTGGCATAGAGGCTGTCGAATTTAACCTGCCATCTGCGGCGCCTGATCAGATTGGCACAGTCGAATATTTACAGGCAGTAGACCGTTTTTCCGCCTGGCTGCGATCCCAGCAACAGGTTGATTATGTGGTATCCATTAGCGATATTATTAAACGCCTTAATAAAAATCTTCACGGTGATGATCCAGCCTACTACCGCATACCCGATGGCGATGACAATGCTGCACAGTATTTGCTGCTCTATGAACTGTCACTGCCTTTTGGAAGTGATTTGCAAGACCGTATTGACGCGCTTAGGGCAAGTACACGGGTAACCGCCGTTGGTGATTTTACCTCCAGTGAGCACCGTGAATTAGAAGTCAGTGCCGCCAATTGGCTGGTGGATAATGCGCCAGACTATATGCACGCAGAAGCCACCGGCATGTCCACATTATTCGCCCATATATCCGAGCGCAATATCAATACCATGTTATTTGGAACCCTCGGACTGTTGATATGCATCTCCATCCTGTTAACAGTAGTTTTGCGTAAAGTGAAGCATGGTCTGTTAAGTTTGGTGCCCAATATATTTCCCCCCGTCGCCGCCGTCGGGCTTTGGGGGTGGGTCTATGGTGAACTGGGTATGGCGGTCGCGGTGGTAGGGGCAATTACCCTCGGCATAATCGTGGATGATACCATTCATATGTTGACTAAATACCGTGCGGCTCGTCAATCCGGTATTGATAATACAGAAGACGCTATCGTGCATATGTTTGGCGTTGTCGGCAAGCCGATTTTTATTACTACACTTGCCTTGGGACTGGGTTTTGGGGTGCTGGCGTTTTCTGGGTTTCAAGTCAATTGGGCAATGGGCATATTGGCAGCCTGGACTATTGTGATTGCCTTGATCACTGACTTTGTACTTATCCCGGCACTACTTTTATGGTCTGATCGATAACCTTGGATTTCTCCCTTGTTATTGATAAGCATCGCCCTGGGAAATCCAGGGTAACTGGCTTTTACCCCTTCCCGCTTGATTTGTTTTGATGAGGTTTACTGCATGAATAGAAAATTATATGTGACCAATGTTCCACTGAGCTGGGATGAGAGCGAATTAGAGCATTTATTTAAGCCCTACGGTGAAGTCGTTGCCACCACTTTAATTGTGGAGGCCGACGGCACCAGTAAAGGTCTTGGTTTTGTCACCATGTCGGGTGATGACGCTGCTATTTCTGCTATTACGGGTTTAAATGATAAGGAGTTTGAAGGATATCGCCTACAGGTTTGGCACAAGCCACCCAAGGACGGCTGGGATTCTCCCAGAGAAAGAAGAAAGCTGGAAATAGATATTTAGATTCGGGCAAGCCTCTGTGTTGTTTAGTAGTAGCCAAGTAGGTAGCCAGCTATTATCTGGTGCTCGTCAATAAACAACTAAGAGTGGCCGTTGGTAGAAAAGAACTCACATCAAAAACCCATTTTACAAGCTGCCCTTACGCTTTAGCAATAAGGATACCGCCAGTGGCGACAATAAGGCAGCCGGCGATTTTTGTTGTAATAGAGGCGGCGCGCGCGCTCAACAGGTTTTGTGTTTTCGCTGTACTCAGTGCGTACAACAACATCACCCCACCAATAACACCACAAATCACAAGACCGACAATAACAATATCCCTATTGCTTAAGCTGGGAATATCAATAAAAGCCGGCAAAAAACTCATATAAAACAAAATAGCTTTGGGGTTGCTCAGGGTAATAATTAGCCCGGAAAGTAAACTGGTACGGTATTCAGCTTTGCTGTCCAATGGGTTTAATTCAATGACCTTTGCTTTGCTTCGCAGCAATGAAATGCCCAGGCAAATTAAGTAGAGGCCACCCACATATTGGATAAGGGTAAAGACAATACTGAGCGAATCGGCAATGGCTTGCAGCCCGTAAAATACCAGCAGTAAAAAAATGATGTCGGCACTGACGATGCCGATAGTGGCCATAATGCCCTGTTTTAAACCGCCCGTTAATGTTCGCGACACCACCAGCATCACCCCGGGTCCCGGAGTGATGGCCAATAGAAACAGCGCACCTGCCAGTAGCAACAGCGCTTCAATCGACATGCTGTTGTTAAGCCCTAATGGCCTGGCGAACTGAGGCCAACTTAACGCAGAGCACAAAGATCTCCATCGCCTTATCCACCTGTTCCAGTGACGGCACCGAGGGGGCGATGCGAATATTACTGTCTTTAGGGTCTTTGCCATAGGGAAAGGTTGCACCTGCCGGCGTCAGCTTAACGCCAACATCGGCCGCCAGCGCAACAACGGTTTTTGCCAGGCCCGGGCGGGTATCAAAAGAGATAAAGTAACCCCCCTCGACAGGCTGCCATTGCCCAAGATCATTATCCCCAAAGGCTGCCTTTAAGTGCTGGTTAACGCAGTCGAAGCGCGGCTTGAGCAGCGCGGCGTGTTTTTCCATATGACTAATAAGCGCACCATAGTTGGGAATAAAGCGCATGTGCCGCAGTTGATTGACTTTATCGGGGCCAATAGACAGGGTTCCGAGAACCTTTCTAAAACCGGCTAGGTTTGCCTCAGAGCTGGCAATAAAGGCAATACCGGCACTCGCATGGGTAATCTTGGATGTCGAGGCAAACTGAATCACGCTATCTTCTGTGCCCGCCAGGCGACAGCAGTCCATTATATTTTTGAGTGATTTAAAACCATTGAGGTCATGAACCGCATAGGCGTTGTCCCAAAATACACAAAAGTGTTTGCCCGCAATATTGCCCAGCTGTGCAATGCGCTCCACGGTGTCGTCACTGTAGACCACACCGGTAGGGTTGGCGTACTTGGGTACACACCACATGCCTTTGATAGCGGGGTCAGATTTTACCAAGGCCTCCACCACATCCATATCCGGGCCCTCTGCCGTCATCGGGGCGGCAATCATCTCAATGCCCAGTTGCTCGCAAATACTAAAGTGGCGATCATAGCCCGGCACCGGGCAGATAAAGCGCAGGTCTTCACTGTGCTTCCACGAGGTGTCGGGGCCGCGTAAACCAAACTCTTTGGCAACCAGCATGACCAAGAACATTAAGCTCAAGCTGCTGTTGCCCTGTGCGGAGACTTCATTACTGCTCACCCCCAGAATATCGGCGCCTAGCTGTCGCGCCTGGCTTAGGCCATCGAGACCACCGTAGTTGCGCGTATCGATACCATCAGCAGAGAGATAATTGTTGTCTAAAATACCATCCAGCGGGTCAGACAAGGCCAGCTGATCGCTTGAGGGCTTGCCGCGGGTAAGGTCCAATTGAATGGATTGTGCTGTGAATGCCTGGCACTCATCGCTGAGTTGTTTTTCCAGAGCGTTGAGTTGATCGGCTGATAAATGCTGTAAATCCAAGATATGCCTCGATTGACGTGGTAAAGTAGCGGTAAAAATGGGCTGCTATTATAGTCTGCCTTGGCCGTTGAAAAAATAGCCATAAGTAGTAATTTCAATGAATCGGTGGTTTGCGCATATTTTTACTATACTCTTTGCAACCCTTGTGAGGGCTTATTGACAAACGAGGGTTGTGCCTAGGGGGGGTTGACAGCTAAAGCCAAGCGCTCACAAGGAAAACCATTTTTATAGTGGTTTAACGGTCAGCTTTAGGCTGTTCTCTGTACGCTATGATAGTTTATGGACAAGATAGTTTATGGACAAGATAGTTTATGGACAGGCGCCAATGAGTCGATCCGCAAATCTACCCATACCATTGATTAAAATCAACACATATCATCCATCAGCAACAGAATGCCAGGCAATGAATATCACCCAGGCTTTGTTTTTCCAATGATGGATAGCGAGTAATCACTGCATGCAAAGACGTACTAAAATTGTTGCCACGCTTGGTCCGGCAACCGACAAACAAGGTGTGCTTGAATCCCTGATCCAAGCCGGGGTAAATGTTGTGCGGATGAACTTCTCGCATGGCTCGGCTGAGGACCACCGCTATCGAGCTCAGCAAGTTCGAGCGCTGGCAGAAAAGCACGACCGGCATGTCGCTGTACTGGGTGATTTGCAAGGCCCCAAAATTCGAATATCCCGGTTTGCCGATGGCCCTGTTTTTTTAGCAATAGGGGATAAATTCACTCTCGATGCAAGCCTGGATAAGAACCAGGGTCATCAGCAGTCAGTGGGTATCGATTACGATGCCCTACCCAGAGATTGTGTTCCAGGGGATTTATTACTTCTCGACGACGGGCGCATTGTGTTGCTGGTCGAAAGCATTGCGGGCGATAAAATTCACTGCCGCGTCGAAGTCGCCGGACAATTATCCAATAACAAGGGCATCAATCGTCAGGGGGGCGGTTTGTCAGCCCCCGCTTTAACAGAAAAAGACTATGACGATATTAAGCTTGCCGCAGATATTGATGTTGACTATCTGGCGGTTTCCTTCCCGCGTTGCGCAAATGATATTGAAGACGCTCGTCGCTTATTGGTCGAAGCAGGAGGCGATGCCGGCATTGTCGCCAAGATCGAACGTGCGGAAGCGGTACAAGACAATCTTTCACTGGATCAATTAATCCAAGCCGCTGATGCGGTGATGGTCGCCCGAGGCGATTTGGGGGTGGAAATTGGTGATGCAGAATTAGTGGCCGTGCAAAAACGCATTATTGCGCGCGCGCGGTCGTTAAACAAATGCGTGATTACCGCCACTCAAATGATGGAGTCTATGATTAACAGCCCCTTGCCCACACGTGCAGAAGTGTTTGATGTGGCTAATGCAGTGATTGACGGAACCGATGCGGTCATGTTGTCGGGCGAAACCGCGGCTGGTAATTTTCCTGTGGAAACTGTACACGCCATGGCCCGCGCTATTGGCGGCGCTGAGCGATATCCCAATGTGCGTATCTCGGATCACCGGGTCAGTCGAAAATTTACCGCTGTGGACGAGTCCATTGGTATGGCCGCTATGTATACGGCTAATCATTTACAAGGAGTTACGGCGATTATTGCCTTTACTGAAAGCGGATCAACCCCGAGGCTGATGTCGAGGATTAATTCCTCCCTGCCGATTTATGCCTTTTCTCGCCAACAAAAAACCCAGGCCAAGGTTGAGCTGTTTTTGGGCGTTGAGTCGATTCCTTTTTATGGCTTTGATGAAAACCCCAATCTGACCTATCAGCGCGCCATTAATGAACTGGCGCGTCGTGCTTATGTAAAGCAGGGTGATTTAGTGATTGTTACCAAAGGTGATTACGACAATCTGCAAGGCGGCACCAATGGATTGAAGATTTTAAGGGTTGATTAAAAAGGCAGGTTTTTTCAATATTAACCCGGCAATTTTAATTGTCGCGTTAATAACACAGGAGAATTCGAGTACGGCGCTTGCGCCGGGATCGCGGAAAAAGACCATTGTTAGAGATGCCCTTAATTTAGCAACTGATCGATCTCACTGTTTAGATCAGCAATTTCTTCCATATTGTCAATCAGCGCCACTTTATCCACTGCTAATTTTTCAATCTCTCTATTGGGCAGATTATCAATCACTGTCTTGCTGTCTTGGTCAGAGTTTTGATACAGAAAAGTGGCCAGGTAAATAATGCCCGCCAGTGTTTTGTATTCTGTTTCACCGTTTTTATTTTCCACTTCAGGATTTAATTGGTGGTAAATTCCATCGACAATGTCTTCTGGAAATTTCCAGCGGCGGGCAAGTTCTGCGCCTGCCTCAGGGTAGGTAAAGCCGAGTCGGCTTGATTCCATTTCAATGCGGTCAGCACCTTTGGCAACAACGCGGTCAATTTCCTGGGCATCTTCATGGACGAGAATGTGCGTTAACAGACCGCCCAGGTCGTGTAACATGCCGCAGGTAAAGGCGATTTCTCCATCGATATCCTGGCTGTACTTTGCCAGCCACTTACTTAAACTGGCAATCGCAAAGCTCTTCTTCCAAAAGCTTGTGATATCGAAGCCGACAGGAGTGGTAAAAGCGCTGGTAAGACCAGATGCCAATACCAGTGTTCTCAAGGCGTTAAAGCCAAGTAGTACCACGGCATCATTGACCGAGCCCACTTGACGGTGACCGCCATATTTAGCAGAGTTGGCCATCCTCAGCACCTTGGCTGTCATCGCCTGGTCCTTACTCACTTTATCAGCAATCTCTTTGCTGTTAACATTTTGTTCGCCAAAACTTTCGATCAACTCTTGCACTATTTTAGGAATAGTCGGCATATTTTTAGCGTTAGAAATAAGATGACTTAGCTCCACAGTTTAGTCCTCAGCAACGGTAAAAGGGGGCGGAGCGATTCG
>JBCBZU010000122.1:0-6381 GCA_039815165.1 Pseudomonadota bacterium | reverse complement strand
CTTTGGACTGAACCGAGTACAGATTGTCGGGGTACAGGAGCTCATCCACCAGAGAGGGCATTTGCGTGAGTGTTTGAGCCACCCAGGAACTGGAGGCGAATAATTTCACCAAGTGGTGTAAGGCCTGAGGGTTCTCGACCAGCAATAATAAATAACTGGTACGGGTCACAATCGCCTCTAGCCAGGTCAGTAATTGCTGGAGTACATGCTCAGATTTATCCAGCCCGGCGACGGTATACAAGAGCTGGGGTAATAAGCGATCTAACTTTTCCCGAGCGGATGCAGACAAACTCATTACATTACGGCTTTGCTTAAACTGCTGTAGGGCCGACACAATGCTGGCAGCATCACTAAAATCTTGAGACGCCAGGTACTGCTGAGCAGTTTCGCCCAGTGACAGCCATGCGCTTTGATACCCCGATAGCTGCTTGGCAATGCCCTCTTGATCTGATCCTGGTTCGGCAATCAGGGCCTGAAAAATATGGCTGACAACATCGCGGTGGCGCTTAAGATCCCGGGCGCATGCCGCCCAATTGTCGTAGGCCATAAGCCAGGCCACCCGCGCACGGGCCAGTTCATCCTCAGGTAAGTTCTGTGTCTGCTCATCCTGGTAAGCCTGGAGTCGATGCTCCAGTCTGCGCAGAAAAATATAGGCACAACGCAGCCCGTGTGCCTCTTGTGTTTGCAATTGACCCATGGATTCAAGCGTATCCAGTACCACCAGCAGATTGCGCTCTTGCAGCGCTCTGTCCCGCCCCCCTCTGATGAGCTGAAAGCACTGGGCAATAAATTCAATGTCGCGAATACCCCCTGCACCCAACTTGATATTGTCCGCCAGGCCCAAGCGATGTGCCTCTTGTACAATCATTGCTTTGAGTTGGCGCAAGGACTCCACGGTAGAGTAGTCGACATATTTTCGATAAACAAAGGGTTGGACGATTTGGTAAAATTGTTCGACATAGCGTTGAGTGTTGGTGGTGCTGTCGCTACTGTCAGGCATTGCTACCTGGGCAATAACGCGTGCTTTAATCATCGCGAAGCGCTCCCAGGCCCGGCCCTGGGTTTCATAATAATTTTCCAGCGCCTGAAAATTACTGGTTAATGAGCCGCTCTGGCCATAGGGGCGCAAGCGCATATCCACACGAAACACAAAGCCATCAGCGCTGTTTTCATTCAAGCTTTTGATCAACTGCTTGCCTAATCCATCAAAGAACTGCTGATTGTCAATGGCTTTTTGCCCGGCCTTTGCGTTTGTTTCACCCGACTCAGGAAAGGTAAAAATCAAATCAATATCAGACGAAACATTGAGTTCAGCCCCGCCCAACTTGCCCATCCCAATAACCAAGAGCGGCTGGGGCATTTGGCTTGCTGTACCGATGGGCATACCGTATTTTCGAACCCGGGCGCGATAGTGAAAGTGGAGTGCCTGCTGCACAAAACCTTCGGCCATCGCCGTCATCGCACTACTCACCTCCTGTAAGTCGGCCAGACCGTTTAGATCCCGCCAATACAAAGCGCTTATAAAGCGACGGCGCAAATGCCGCAACAATGCATCAAATTCCACTAATGAGCGTTCATCTGAACAGGCGGTTTTTATTTCATGCAAAATTTCGCGCGGGGTCAGCGGATGATCAGTGGCGCCGGCCAACAGCCAGTCAAACAGCAGCGAAGGCTTGCGGCAACAGGATTGCAGAACATAATCACTGCCGCTGATGGCGTAAATAAGCTGCTTTGCCCGTATAGGGTCTTGCGATATCTGCTCTTCAAGAGCTTGGCGCTGGTGCTCATCCAGAGGCTGTAGCAGCCGGTCCAATGAGCGTTTGGCCATATCAGTCAAAGTGGCAGGAACCGTAGCGGCAAAAGTAGCGGCAAAAGAAGTATCGAAGAGGCGCATAACAGTGACTTGTCATAGTCTTAGCGCAAAGTTTACGCTGAGGGACTATAAAATGCACTGTTAAGCGATGCTTTTATCCATCCACGACATACCTACGACAATACCTACGACAACACCCACGCGAGGGATCTGAATTTATGCCTCTAATACATGTTTGGCGTCAGGCACCATGGTTTGACCGGCAAGCGCTGTTAACGCCTGTTCCAAGTCTTCAACTGATTTATTGGCGGGCGTTAAGTACCAGGGATAGGCTTCACTGCCGAGGGATAGTTTTTCTTTGGAAAGGCCGACCTCTTGTAATTGGGTATCGGGGAGAGCGGAAAGCTCCCGTGCAGCCTTATTGCGAGTGACTGTCTCCGTATTGGACACGATATTTTCAGCCAATCGCTGGCTGATGACATCTAGTAATTGATCAAACCACTTATACACATTACACCTATTGATCACACAAACGATCATAAAAACACGTTAAAAATAGAATCTTACTTATATTCGACTTTAGTCGAAGCAATAATAGATGCTTATTTAGAAAATGCCAACTAGTCAAATGACGTATTTGATCAATAGTGGCTGGTTTTAGAGGGCTTACATATCCACAGGAGGGGCAACCCGGAGGACTTCTTCCAATGTGGTGATGCCCGCGGCGATTTTTTGAGCGCCGGATAAGCGCAGGCTGCGCATACCGTCTTTCATCGCCGCTTTACGCAGGGCATTCACATCACACTGATCAGAAATATGGGGTTTAAGGCTATCGCCAAGGGGCATGATCTCGTAAATCCCCTGGCGTCCCAAATAACCTGTATTGCGGCATTCAAGGCAACCGACAGGCTGGTATATCTTTTCAGGTAAGGGCGCCTTCCAAGGCTTCACAAGATGGCTCCAATCCTTCTCGCTAATGGTGGTTTCCTGCTTACAGTGAGGGCAGAGGGTTCTCACCAGGCGCTGGGCCATCACCCCCAGCAGAGTGGATTTAATCAAGAAGCTGGGCAGCCCCAAATCCAATAAGCGGGTAATCGCCGTGGGCGCATCATTGGTGTGTAAGGTGGAGAGCACCAGGTGGCCTGTGAGGGCTGCTTGAATGGCCATCTGCCCTGTTTCTGTATCCCGGATCTCGCCCACCATAATGATGTCGGGGTCTTGGCGTAGCAGAGTGCGCACGCCCGCGGCAAAGTCCAAGCCGATAGCGCTGTTCACCTGAGTCTGGTTAAAGCTATCCTCCACCATTTCAATGGGGTCTTCAACACTGCTGACATTCACCTCTGGCGTGGCCAACAGCTTCATCGAAGAATACAGTGTGGTGGTTTTACCCGAGCCCGTTGGTCCGGTCACCAGAATAATACCGTGAGGTTTGCCGGTCATATTATTCCAGCGCTGCTGGTCATCGCCCATCAAACCCAGCTCGCTAAAGCTGCGCAGCAGCACGTCAGGGTCGAAAATTCGCATCACCATTTTCTCGCCGAAGGCGGTCGGCAATGTGGATAAACGCAATTCCACCTCATTGCCGTCGGGGCGTTTGGTTTTTATGCGGCCGTCTTGGGGCTTACGTTTTTCAGCCACATTCATGCGGCCGAGAATTTTAATGCGCGAAGTCACCGCCACCCCGACATTGGCCGGCAACTCATAAATGTGGTGGAGAATGCCATCAATGCGAAATCGCAACTTGCACACTTCTCGACGGGGCTCTACATGAATATCACTGGCGCGCTGGTCAAAGGCATATTGCAACAGCCAATCGACGATGCTCACCACATGCTGGTCATTGGCCTCCGGGTCTTTTAACTCACCCAGCTCCAATAACTGTTCAAAGTTGGTGACCATAGACTGCTTACTAGCGGCTCCCGTGGCCCCAAACACAGAGCGGGATAAGCTGTAAAATTCAACGGTATAGCGGCTAATATCGGCGGGATTGGCAAAGACTTTTTTCACCATTTTGCGGGTGATGTGCTCGATCTGTTCTTCCCAGCCGCTTAAAAAAGGCTGGGCTACAGCGATTGTGACCACATCCGCCGAGACCTCGACACAGAGGATATGGTGGCGTTTGGCAAAGGCAAATGACATGGCTTCGGTAACTTCATTCACCCGCACTTTTAAGGGGTCGATATGGTATAGCGGCATCCCACTTTTATCGGCTAACCACTGGCAGAGATACTCCTCAGACAGTTTGTGGCCGGCCTGAGCGGCATCATCCAAACCGAGACTGGCGATATAATTCAGTGGATGCAGGGCCGCTTGTTCACGGGTGCGAGTGGTTCCCGCTACGCGGTTGGCCTCTATCGGCTGCAGCCGTTGATCCTCGACGAGATCGTCCAGCAGATTGCGTATATCTAATAAGCGTTCAATCACCACTACCTCTTTTTTTTATTGCTGAGCACCGTGCTATAGTGCCCAATAATGGATTAACGATCAATGACATGGCTCATCCCCAAAAACGCAGTCGAGTGACTCGCAGAGTCAATCTTATTTTTTTCCGGGCTTGGCAATAAGGCTCTTATGGGAGCAATAGGCATTCACTTATGGAGTCAAACACGACACTTTTGTACTATTTTGATTGTTAATCATGGTTCACTTAAATTGAGCCGCCAACGGATTTTTCCAGGATCATTATGCCCGTGCATGCAAAGCGCTTTATTGAACAACTGACTCAACTGGTAGCCATCCCATCGGTTAGCTGTACCCAGGCATCGTTGGATATGAGCAATCGCCCGGTGATCGACCTGCTCGCCACTTGGCTGGCATCCTATGGCTTTGCCATCGACATACAAGAGATCCCCGGACAAGAGCGAGCCAAAGCCAATTTAATTGCCACCCTGGGCTCTGGTAATCAGGGCCTAGTTTTTGCGGGTCATACCGATACCGAGCCCTATAACGCCGAACGCTGGCAGCAAGACCCTTTTACTCTCACTATAGATGACAATCATGCCTTTGGCCTGGGGGCCACGGATATGAAAGGCTTTTTTCCCACGGTGCTGGCCGCCATTGAGCCTTTTATTAGCGCCCCACTAAAACAACCCATTATTATCATTGCCACCGCCGATGAAGAAAGCTCGATGTCCGGCGCACGGGCATTAGTGGAATCGCAATACCCCAAAGCCCGCTACGCAGTGATTGGCGAACCCACAAGCATGCGGCCGATTCGTATGCACAAAGGCATTACCATGGAATCGATCCGCATCACCGGGCAAGCCGGACACTCCAGTAATCCCGCCCTGGGCAACAATGCCCTGGACGCCATGCATGAGGTGCTGGGCGAATTAAAACACTTTCGCCAGCAACTACAGCGGCAGTATCAACACAGCGGTTTTGATATTGCTGTTCCCACATTGAATCTGGGCTGCATTCACGGTGGCGATAACCCCAATCGTATTTGTGGCCATTGTGAACTCGCCTTTGACCTGCGCCCCTTGCCGGGCATGAGCTTGGATAATTTGCGGGAAGATATCGACCGGCGCCTCGCCCGCCTAGCCAAAGAAAACGCCATTACCATCGAACGCGAAAGCGCCTTTCCCGGAGTGGATGCCTTTGAACAAAGCCACCATTCGCCCCTGATCAAAGCCGTGGAAGCATTAACCGGGCAAACCTCAGACAGCGTAGCCTTTGCCACAGAGGCACCCTTCTTACAAAAAATGGGCATGGACGTAGTGGTTATGGGCCCCGGTTCTATCGATAGCGCCCACCAGCCCAATGAATGTATTGACTTAAACGATATTGAACTGGCGGTCACCACTTTACAGGGCTTGATCCGACAATTTTGTCTAAACAAACAGGAATAAACCATGCCCGGCAACAGTGAACTGAAGCAGATAAGCGATGCACTCAATACCTTAAATGCCCACCGCTTCGTGCGCATATATAACTCGCCGACAAGAATGCTGTTATTTCAATTTTTAAAAGGAATAGCCTTTGGTTTGGGCAGCGTGATTGGTGCCACGATTGTTGTCTCTTTTCTTATTTCCTTTCTCGCACAGGTTGAATTTATACCCATTATTGGGGAGTGGGCAAAGCAGATTATGTTGGAAATTCAAAAGGGGAAAAGTTAGCTTTGAGTGTTGGAGAAACTTGCAACTAAAACTTAAAACCGCTATGCCCGCTGAGGCGGGCATGCGTTTATGGTGCTGCCGTACTAATTCTGCCAGAGCAGTAATTTTAAAAGTTTTGGTAGTGCTATTTTGACAAAATCAAAGACTCTGGCCCTATCGATTTATGGCCCTATAGATTTAGAGTAAAACCGCGTTCAATAAGAGCACTACCAATAATTATATCTGTGAGTGCTTGGCTAAAAGCATCAGTATCAGTCGGATCAATTTCCCCTTTCCTCAGGGCACTCTCTGCCATGCTTTTTTTAGATAAAATATCACGTATATAATTACTTTCAGCCATCTTTCCCTGCAAATCTGATATTGAGGGACCGGACGGAAAGAAGTTGTCACCTTGTATAGGAATGTTGTTTGAACTCATAATCAGTTACCTTTAATAAAAATTGAAAATAT
>JBCBZU010000396.1:0-2764 GCA_039815165.1 Pseudomonadota bacterium | reverse complement strand
TTTTAAGCGATAGTTTTTTTCCTGACTTTGTTCAGAGCGGCAAAAACAGACTGCGTATTTGGTCATCCGCATGTTCAACCGGCGAGGAACCCTACAGTATTGCCATTACGCTGTATAATGCCTTGGAAAATCGCTTAGGCAGCATCGATGCAAAAATATTGGCCACCGATCTTGATACTCAGGTTGTCTCTAAAGCAAAGTCCGCTGTTTATAGTGATGATCGTATTAAAGATTTACCAAAATCAGTTAAATCCAAATGGTTTAACCCGACAGATTCGGCAAAAAAAAATTTTAGCGTAAACGAAAAAGCAAAGAATCTAATTACCTTTAACAAACTTAATCTTTTAGGCCCGTGGCCCATAAAAGGAAAGTTTGACGTTATTTTTTGCCGTAACGTATTAATTTATTTTGATCGTGAAACCCAAGAAAAACTGGTTAAGCGCTTTATAGAGGTAATGGAACCCGGTGGAATACTGATGTTAGGTCATAGTGAATCAGTACTAAAGGGGAGTACTGACTTTCAATCCTTAGGGAAAACCATTTACCAGAGAGTATACTAATATGCATATTGGCGTAGAAAATGACGGCAAGCCAATTAATCGTTATTGGGACAAATCTCGCGAAGCCTTCTGCGTAAAAATACTGCCGGGTGAGTACTATTACACCACCACTAATGAATATATTGCCACCACCTTAGGTTCATGTATTGCCGCTTGTATATGGGATGAACAGCACAAAGTTGGCGGAATGAACCATTTTATGTTGCCCATTACCGACAAAGACAAAGCAGATGTGACCTGGGGCAGCTTGCCCACCGATGCAACCCGTTATGGCAACTATGCAATGGAATATCTTATCAATGAAATTTTAAAACATGGCGGTGAAAAAAGTAAATTCAAAGTAAAATTATTTGGTGGCGGCAAAGTGCTTGAAGGTGCCGGTAACGTGGGTGAACGCAATGCAGAGTTTGCTTTGGAGTATGTCAAAACCGAAGGGCTTAAACTTATCTCCCAAGATCTATGCGATGTCTATCCAAGAAAAGTGCTGTTTGATCCGTTAACGGGTAAGGCGTGGATGAAGCGCATACAAGATAAAAGTGACGGCACTCTGGCCGCCAGAGAAAGAGAGTATCGTCGCACCATTAATACCGATACAATTTCAGGTGATGTGGATCTTTTTTAAGGTGTAATGTGAAAAAAATAAAAGTGCTTATTGTCGACGATTCAGCATTAATTAGAAATTTGCTGACAGAGATTATATCAAAAAGTGATTTCTTGGATGTTGTGGGTGCATCAGCCGATCCCTTTGAGGCGAGAGAAAAAATAAAACAACTTAATCCTGACGTGATTACTTTAGACGTAGAAATGCCGCGTATGGATGGCATCACCTTTCTGAAAAATATTATGCGCCTGCGACCCATGCCGGTGGTGATGATTTCGACACTCACTGAAAAAGGCTCAAATATTACTTTGCAGGCGCTGGAGTTAGGTGCAATTGATTATATCGCCAAGCCTAAAGTGTCGGTTGTTGAGGAACTGACAAAGCTGTCTGACGATATTGTTACCAAAATTCGTATAGCGGCAAAATCCAACATCACCGCATTAACAGACGATAAAGCTATCACACCGGTTAAAATAACCAAAGACGTCAGCCGTAAAAATCTTAAGGATGACGTGGGCCTTATTGCCATCGGCGCATCAACCGGTGGGGTAGAGGCAACCAAACGGCTACTGTCCGCCTTGCCGGAACATATGCCGCCGATTGTGATTGTTCAACATATGCCCGCTGGCTTTACCAGTTCCTATGCTAATCGCCTAGACGGCAGTATCGAATTGAAAGTGCAAGAGTTTATCGGGGCGGAACGTCGCCTGGAAGCAGACAATGTCTATGTTGCCAACGGTAACGAACACCTGGCGGTTCGCGCCAGTGGCGGGCGGTTACTGGGTCATTGTAAAGATGCTGAACCGGTTAATCGCCATAAACCTGCCGTGGATATTTTGTTTGACTCTGTTGCGCTGGCGGTGCCGGGAAGAGCCATCGGTATATTGCTAACCGGTATGGGAGTTGATGGGGCGGCAGGAATGGGAAATATGAAAAAAACAGGCATTATTACCATTGCGCAAGACGAAGCCACTTCAGTTGTTTGGGGTATGCCCAGAGTAGCGGTCGAACAGGACGCGACCAACTACGTTATGTCACTGGATAAAATTGCCCCATTTTTAGTTGAACGTTGCTATGGCTAACTTATCCAAGATCTTAGTAAAGCGAGAACATTGCTTATATCCGTCTGCCATTACGCTAATGGCCTTACTCAGTATTGTGCTTATTGATAACGCCTACCTTTCGGTTATTCTGGTTACTCTCGGCGGGCTAATGTGGTTTAGTCATATTGCCAAATTACAGGCGGCTTACGGTCATGAAAAAAAACAATATGAAACTATCTCAAATCGAGTCAAAGAATTAAAAAGCTTTAGCTTGGAGTTAGAATCAATGGTAAACAAAGAGCTCGCATTAGTGCAGGAAGATGTTGTCCGTATCCGTGGCTTGGTTGCCGACTCTATCGATACATTGCAAAGTGGGATATCATCGATTCATGATTGCACTCATGCCCAGTGTGAAATTATTCACAGTATAGGGATTCAAACGAATAGCTACCCGAAAAAAAATAGTTACTCGGAAAAAAATAGCAACAGACCTGTTTTAAATCATCTGCCACCGCATCGTTAACGGATCTGGGCTTATCGGTATTATGCGGATGATTAAA
>JBCBZU010000216.1:0-4594 GCA_039815165.1 Pseudomonadota bacterium | reverse complement strand
GGCAAGGCGAGTTCGCTCCGAGGAGCCGCCAACACCTGCGGCTCTGGTTTTCTTGCCCGGCTTGCCCGTATTTTTGTGGAGTATGATATTCAGGTTATCACCGCCAAGATCGCCACTTTTGGGGAAAGAGTGGAAGATATTTTCTTTATCACCGATAAGCAGGGCAATCGTCTAAGTGACCCAAAACTATGTCAGCGACTGCAAGAAAATATTCAGCAACAGTTGGATGCCAAAATCAATGACGCGACTTATTAACGGGCATCTGTAAACATTGTCTTTTGCTGCGATCTCGGCGCAAGCTCCGTACTCGAATCCTCGTGTACGCCCCAGTACACTGCGGTTCTCCGTGCGGTGCTTCCTTGGTCTCACGAAAAAATCCTAATGTTTAGAGGTGCCCTAACCATGAATCCCGATCTAGATAAACTTCACGCCTACCCTTTCGAAAAACTCGTCAAATTAAAGCAAGACATTAAAGCCAATCAAGACTTATCGGCCATCGCGCTGTCTATTGGTGAGCCTAAACATGCGCCTCCCGCTCAGGTTATCGACACGCTGAGCCAATCACTGTCAAGGGTTAGCACCTACCCCACAACCTTGGGTTTACCGGAATTACGCCAGGCGATCGCCGACTGGCTGGTCAAACGCTACCGGCTGGATTCAAATAGTCTTGCTGTCGACAAGCACATTTTGCCGGTTAATGGCACCCGGGAAGCACTGTTTGCCTTTGCGCAAGCAGTGGTTGATCGCAGCCAAAATGCCCTGGTGGTTGTACCAAATCCCTTTTACCAAATTTACGAAGGCGCTGCCCTGCTGGCGGGCGCGGAGCCACTGTATCTCAACAGTCGCGAGCAAAATAATTATTGCCTTGATTTATCGGAAATAACTGACTCACAGTGGCAAAGGTGCCAGCTATTTTATATTTGCTCGCCCAACAATCCGACAGGAGCTGTTTTTTCTCTGGACGATTATCAACAATTGATTGCCCTGGCAGATCGCTATCACTTTATTATTGCCAGCGATGAGTGCTATTCTGAAATTTATCCTCACGAGCACGCTCCACCCCCGGGTTTATTGGAAGCCTGTCGCGCCATGGGCAGGGACGATTATCAGTCGTGCGTGGTTTTCCATAGTCTGTCGAAACGCTCTAATCTCCCGGGCTTACGTTCAGGCTTTGTTGCCGGTGATCAAACAGTGATCCAGCAGTTTTTACGCTATCGTACCTATCATGGTTGTGCCATGGCTATACCAACACAGCTTGCCAGCATTGCTGCCTGGAAAGATGAGCAGCATGTGATTGATAATCGTCAGCTTTATAGAGAAAAATTTAACGCTGTCGCTGAGATAGTAAACGGTAGCTGGGATCTACCCTTGCCGCAGGCGGGATTTAATTTTTGGGCTAAAACACCGATTGACGACCAGGTTTTTTGTCAAAAATTATTTGCGCGCGAACATATCACTGTGTTACCGGGCAGTTATTTAAGCCGAACAAAAAACGGTTTTAACCCCGGTAGCCAGCACGTGCGCATGGCCATGGTCGCGCCTTTGGACGAGTGTAAAACCGCTGCGCTGCGCCTTAAACGTTTTGTGACTGAGCTGTCTTAAGGTGTGAGTTATGAGTTACTACCCAGTTTAGAGAAAAGAATACACTGTCATTTCAAACCTTCGGCGGCAGGAGCCGACGTAGAGCGTACCAGGACGTATTCACAGCGTGTTTGAAATGCCAGTGTATTCTTTTCAACTGCCCCGTTAGTAAAGTATAAAAGACCTATCAAAAAGACCCATTAATATGTTAAAAGCCGAACGTGTTCAGTACATTATGGATGAGTTAGAGCGTCTCTACCCGGAAACGCCTGTGCCTCTGGATCACCGGGATCCCTATACCCTGCTGATTGCGGTTTTACTCTCAGCACAATGTACTGACGAACGCGTTAACCAAGTCACTCCAGGTCTTTGGAGACTTGCCGATAATCCATGGGATATGGCCAAGCTTAAAGTCGATAAGATTCGGGCCATTATACGCCCCTGTGGACTCTCACCTCGTAAATCAAAAGCGATTAGTGAGCTTTCCAAAATCCTCATCACCCAATACGATGGCGAAGTGCCCAAAGACATGGAAGCGCTGGAAGCCTTGCCCGGCGTGGGCCATAAAACAGCCAGTGTGGTGATGTCACAGGCTTTTGGGGTGCCGGCCTTCCCTATCGATACCCATATCCACCGGCTTGCTCAACGCTGGGGTCTGACCAGCGGTAAGAATGTCGTACAAACAGAAAAGGACCTAAAGCGATTGTTCCCTCAAAAAAAGTGGAACAAACTGCATTTGCAGATCATTTTTTATGGCAGAGAGTATTGCACGGCAAGAGGCTGCGATGGAACCGTTTGCCCTATGTGTGTGGCTTGTTATCCCAATAGGAAAAGACCCAAAAAAACCCGCAAGGCTTGAGTGCGTTAGCAGCACCCGGTGCTCGGGTGAATAAAAGTGGACAACTCGCGACTCACAACAAAACCAGGTAGTCGCAGGGCTAAACCGCTTTCGCCATAGAGGAAGTGTTTGAGAGGGTTTTATAAATTGACTTCTACTTTAATAATGGTGCCAATGCCTTTTGACGAGAATACGCTGAACACGCCGCCCAGGGATTCGGCGCGAACCCGCATATCCACAAAACCAACGCCGGACTGCCCCCCTTTACCCAGAACACTCTTGGTATTAAAACCAATGCCATTATCCTGAATGGTTAGGGACAGTGTACCCGACACCTGGCGAATGCGAACGCTTGCTGTGGATGATTGAGAGTGCGCGACAATATTGTTAATGGCTTCTTGAATAATCCGATAAAGTGATGTTTCAACCTCACCCCGAAGGCGCTCACCGTTATCAATGCGCCTAAAGGTAATTTTGACATCGGTCTCATCAGAGACTTTGGTGGTGAGCGCGTCAACGGCCGCATAGAGGCCCATTTTGTCTAAAACTTCAGGTCGCAGTTCACCAGAGATGCGATAGACCTCTTTAATGGTTTTATTGAGAATACTGACCGCCGTTACAAAGTCATTGCGGGCATTGGCATCATCTAAAGATTCAGCCTTGGCAACATTTTGCAGTTTTGCCCGTGCAGCAAACAGAGCCTTATTGATGCCTTTTTGCAAGTCACGGGCTACGCGGCTGCGCTCTTCCTCTTGGCCGGTTACGGCCTTGCGTGACAATTGCTGGAGTTTTTCATCCGCTAATTTACCTTCTGACATGGTAAAGCGTACGCCGATCAGACCCACAATAACCGTAAACACCAAGGCGAGACCGGCAATTAGCCACAGGGTGCCTCTAATATTTCGATCGACCTCAGATTCTATACCGGCGACCGCGTCTTCCAGGTCGTCAATATAAAGACCGGTGCCCACCATCCAGCTCCAGTTATCGAGACTCATGCTGTAGCCGATTTTGCCCACTTCACGGCCTTTGGACGGTTTGTCCCAGATATAGTCTGTGTAGCCACCCTCGGGGACCCTGGATTGCTCGACCAGAGAACGAATAAGATATATGCCGTTGGAATCTTGGATATCCCAAAGATTTTTGACCTCGAGGTGAGGCTTTTTGGGGTGGGCGACATTGACCCCGTCATAATCATAAACAAAGAAGTAGCCGTCCTCTCCAAACTCCAGGTTGCGAAAGATATCTTTGGCTGACTCCTGTGCTTGAATATCATTAGGAGCAACCCCCTGATAAACATGCTTGACGGCAGAAAGCGCCAGCTCCGTATAGTTTTTAAGCTCTCCACGTCGCAGATCAAAGATCATTTCGGAGAAGCTTTCGACATTCTTACTGCCTAATTTTTGAGCCTGATAAATGGATAACAAGGTCAAGATCAGACTGACCATTACCAAGGGAACGATGACCAGTAGTAATATCTTGGTTTTAAACGTTAGTGATTTCATGAGAATGAGCCGCCTTAAAAATCAACTTTATTATTCTTACTCTAGTGCAGTTGATGGTTTATACCTCGTTAAACAGGATGTTTCATTGCCCTTTTATCATTTTTCGCGCCAAATGATAGCGTAAAGCAAATTCCAAGAGCAAATTATAGTCTATTTTTAACGGTTTTCATGCAAAAACGCTATAGTTTTCGTGTTTTTTACTACCGAAATACGCGTTTATTGACTTAAGTCCCGTGCAGTTTTGGGCCAACAAGACTGGTCATATACGCTATAAGATTATGTGCCTATATTTTTTAGCGTAATCTGTTATATCAAGAGCCTTGAGTGCCTTATAAAAAGCCTTTGGCGGGTATTTATAAAAAGCCTTTAGCGTGTATAAACAAGCCTTTGGTATAGAGAGATTTATATCAACAACACTCTGCATAATCAATTGTACAAACCGCTATGTAAAACCTGATCGAATTCATCTGATGGCTACTGCTATAATGCGCCCATTTTACAGTACTGGCACCTCCCAATGATCACACTCTACGGTATCAAAAACTGCGACACAGTTAAAAAAGCGCGCCGATGGCTTGATGAGAAGCATCTCGACTACCAGTTTCACGACTTTCGTGAAGATGGCTTAAGCAAAAAACAGCTCAAGCAATGGATTGGCGAGCTAGGCTGG
>JBCBZU010000243.1:0-4299 GCA_039815165.1 Pseudomonadota bacterium | reverse complement strand
CTCCTAAATAGCTTGAGAGGAAACTAATATACTTTGGGCGCACCTAACATCTAACCCTGGAGTGAGATTAGGGTGGGGGAAGCCGGCTCGGCGGCTGTTGAAGTATCGGGTGAGATCAGGTGGAGGATGCCCTGCTGCTGTAGTGATTTTTAGACGCCTTTAAATATAGATATTCGAACTGGCTGGCACCATAATCGACCCAAACATGCCCCTATTATCAGACAGCCTGGGCCGAGGGTTGGAGATGAGGACTGATTGTTTGTAAGTCTCTATAGCAGCCATAGGGATGCTAGGACTTAGCCGCTGCCTCTGTTTTCTCTTCAGCCATCGCTGGCATCAGTGTCATCTGCTCACCACAGCAGATTTCTGAATGGGGCATACTTTCTGGACAGGGGCATGGCTTCTCATAAACCAGCTGGGCTCCACATTTCCCACAGTTATAACGATCACCGACTTGACGGGGCATACTGATGGTCTCCTTAGTTACGCTAGTTGACCCTGGGCAAACACGGCGTTGAAGAAAAGGCCTTTTTGTATATTTAGATAGATCAGACGTTTACCTCTGTGCCTGATGGGGCCAACGCTTTAATAATATTTCGGTAGGCCTAGATATACAAGTCGTTTTGCAGTGTTTTGTAGGATCTAGATCGCAGACCCAATGAATAGGGGCCGAGAATATCTATATTCATAAAAACCAGGTTATCCATAGATTTATCTCTTTGAAATTGAGCCCTGGGTGCCGTGTTGGCTCAAGCGTTGGTTATGGGAGCCGCCCTGTTCACTACTCCCTTAAAAGAGAGTTGTCAAAAGACAATCTGTCATACAACAAATAAATCTAAATTAAGTCTCCACTAACGCCCACACTCATCACAATCAGAGGGTGGGGTCATTTCTACTGTGGTAATCACAGCAGGGCTGTGTTTTCTTCAAAAAATAATCCCCGTTTCTTCCTTATTGATAAAACTGCATGAAAATTTGGAAACATCTTGGGGTGGCTGCAATTGTTAGTCTTGGGATCCAGGGAGTCGGGGCGAGATGGGCGACAGCAGCGCAGGGCGAAGAAGCCCCAGGCGTGTTGAGTTCTCTAGAGGAGACTCAACCTACTGGGGAATTACCTGTGTCCACCCTGGCCGTCTCGGTGGATGAGCTGTCTGATGTGTTGCCGTCTGATTGGGCCTATGGTGCCCTGCAGCGGCTGGTGGAGGGCTGGCGGCGCTGCTGGAAGAGCACCGGCGCACCAAGAAGCACGACGCGGGGCCGCGGGAGGCGCTGGTGGCGGCGACGGCGCTGCTGGCGGAGGCGGCGCTGGCGCTGGTGCACTTCTTCGGGTGCGTGACGCTGCAGGTGGCGACGAAGCTGGCGCCGCGGGAGGCGGCGCTGTGCGCGGCGGCCGCGTACGCGGGCGCGCTGCCGCTCGGCGCGGTCGTCGGCCTCTTTGATTTCCTCTTGAGAATCATCAGCAAAAGCCATAAAGAAGTGCCCGAACAAAGGAATAAATAATCCGGGTAATAAGAAAAGTCTCAAAATAGAACGCTTATCACGCCCCATTTCCATTAAGTCTTTGATGTAAATAATTAACATATTAGGCATTGGTATTATCCGACTGCTGAGATAGAGCAAGTGAAACATCGTTTTTAACTGAATTAATTCCGTAATCCATTTTTAGAGCTTGTCCGGTAAGAGCGAGATAAGCATCATCTAAATGTTTATGCCCGGATGCCTGACGCATTGCTTCCACGGTTCCCTGAAAAATAACCACACCAAATTGAATAATGATAATCTGGTCACATAATTTGTCTATTTCATGCATATGGTGTGTAGAAAAGATGATCGATTTATTTAAATCACGACAAATTTCGATGTGATTCAATATACCTTGTGCGGACGGCACGTCTAATCCGGTGGTTGGCTCATCAAAAATAATTAAATCAGCGGAATGAATTAAACTACGCGCAATGGAAATTCTTTGTTTCATCCCCGCAGAAAGGTTTTCAACTTGTCGGTGTGCGAATTTGGTAATGTCCAAATCTTCAAATAATTGATCCACTCTGTCGCCAATTTCATTAGCCGGAATACCGTATAGTCGACCAAAATAGCTGACGATTTCTTTTGCACTTAATCGGCCGTACAAACCACTGGTTCCAGAAAGAAAACCAATCTTCTTTCTAATCTCCATTGAATCTTCAACAATGTCTAAACCATCAATGGTGACAGTGCCTGAAGTAGGCTTAAAAGAGGTACCCAGTATGCGCATTAAGGTGGTTTTGCCTGCACCATTTGCACCCAACAATCCAGTAATCGTGCCGCGTTTTGTTGAAAAACTCACGTTTTTAAGCGCATGAAACGTATTGCCCTCTTCACGAGGATCAATAGCATCTGGTTGGGATTTACCCTTTTTCTTTTTAACCTTAAAGGATTTACTAACTGAGTTTATTTCTAACATGAAACACACACTCCAATTGCGCAATTAATGATTAATCTTTTTGCTCAACGACTTTAAAGGCCAAGAGGACATTCCCTACTCGTCCGCCGTTTGTCCCATAACCAGAATTGACGTACACCATATCGCCGACAATTGTTGGCCCGACTCCTGCCAAGGATCCGCCGTTTGCTGTTACGTTGTTAACGGTTTTAAATTCCAGATTGCTGTTAAATTCCCATAGAATTTCGCCTGACTCGGAGGAATAAGCTCTGAATCCACCGTCTAATGCGCCCGCGAAAATCAAACCGGGTGCTACCGACACACCTACAGGCTGTGCTGCATTGCAACCATACCGTCTAGAACCGCACATTAAGTGGTTTACTTTTTTGTGCCATACTGGTTTGCCATTGTCTAACTTAACCGCATGAAGGCCCCCCGGATTGGGTGTAGTAAGGTCTGATACTGGAAAATAAGCGTAGTTTTTATCTGCGGCCGATCCCCAAACAATGCCACCGGCTTCACCGCCTTTTCCGGCTCTGTAACGCCAGACAATTTCGCCTTTTTCATCAGGGTTCAAGGCATAAGCCACACCGGATTTTTGACCAACGATAATGAGATCTTTCTTACTGGAAATCGACACCAACATAGGCGGACTGCCAATATCAAAGTTCGGGCCTTTCTTCAACTTGCATCTGTCATCATGACGGTTTTTGCACCCTGGCACCCACACATCGTTAGGCGTTAATTGCTGACTCCATTTAATGTGTCCATCGCTAATATTAAGCGCCAAGACGGCGTCTGAATTAATGGCTTCCCCGGTATAAGTGTTACCTGTACCGATATAAATTAACTGCCTTTTCACATCCAGAGCTGGTGGCGACCAAATAGCGGCTCCCGATGGGCCAAACAAATCATGACCATCGCGGCTAACGATATTGAGTGGTTTGGGTTCGTCAGGAATGGTATAGGTTTTCCAATACACTTTGCCCGTTTTTACATCTACCGAAGACAAGCTCCCCCGGAAAATACAGCAGCCTTGAAAATGCTCGCCTCCTACCGTAGACCATGACGACATAGGCACATAAATACGATCCTCATATAACAGCGGCGTACCTGTGACTCTGGCTTTAGGGTGCGCTTCCAGTTCTACTTTCCAAAGCAACTCGCCGCTCTCGGCGTTTAGTGAGTATAGGTTGCCAGAAAGGTCGCCAAACAGAACATGATACTCGGTCACATGTGCGCCAGCTTGTTCACTAACGACAGTCGCAACGCTTGCGCCAGCACGTACACCAGATTCGGCGCTGAACTGCCACAATGTGCAACCTGTTTTAGCATCCAGCGCATAGAACAAACCAGCCTGGCTTCCCACAAACAGTCGTCCACCAAAAGAAACAGGGGGAGCCCAGGCAGAATAAGAGTCTTTAAATCCAAAAGCCCAGGCCAGAGATAAGTGCTTCACGTTTTCAGCATTAATCGTTGAACCCGCAGCCTGGTAACTTTGGTTTCGCTCCGATGCGCCCCAGCCATTCCATTCTGGTAACGAAGCATCAATTGGCGAAGCATTAGCGCATTGTCCTGAAGTGTTATTAATCAGGTTTTTTTCGAGCTTTTGGCCTGTGATGTATTCAGCCAGCGCACGACGTTGCTCACCGCTTAAAGGGTAACCTTGCGTGCGCATTACCCCCGTTGTTAAGGCGTGAATGATCGAACTGGGTGGAAACTTTTTCAGCACTTGTGGCGAAGGTGCTGTACTGCCTAAAAAGCCAGTATGACAACCACGACAATGCCGCGCGAATAACTGCTCACCTTGTTTGTTAACCTGTGCATCCAGCACTAAAGAAGTGTCCATTGCTTTGGTTTTCTTAACCCCAATTTCG
>JBCBZU010000028.1:0-11087 GCA_039815165.1 Pseudomonadota bacterium | reverse complement strand
TCTTAACGGTTCGTCGAGGGGATGGATATATCGGTTTTTCATGACTACACACTATTATTGAATTAACATCATGCCACTGCCAAAAGCAGCGGCGCAGGTGGCGATGGCAATATCGGCCACGCGATCCCCATTTTGAGAGCAGCCATCGGCACTACAGTTGCCCAACAAGGTGGTGATCAGGCTGTCCAACTCCGCTTCGGCATCCAGAAAGCTGGGTTGATCACCGGTGCTGACTGTATTGGCAAGAAGCCTGTCAAGCAGCGTATCAATTAAATCAGAGCGACCGCTTGCATCTAAAGCGCTGGTGGGCACTGCATTAAAATCAAAGCCGGAGAAGTAGCCAGTGGCACCGCCACCCGACTCTTGGTCAATCAAGACATCACAGTACTTAACCGCCAATTGCGTTACCGCCATTTGCTGTGCAGAGGCAAAGCCCTGGATATCGGCTGCGACCGGTAACTGCTGCTTAACCTCGCTAAAGGTGGTGGCAACATCGGTATTGGTCAGGCCGATGCCGGTGAGGGCGGACAGGGCTTCGTTAATTTCGTCGAAGGTTTTAATGCCTATATCCGATTGTTGTTCGGTACTGGGTGAGGGTGTTTGAGCGGCTGGTGTCCCTTCGACAAAGACATTGCTTTCGCTGCCCAATAATTCAAAGGTCAGGAAGAACTCGTCAACATCAGGGCCTTGATCAACGCCAATAATGGTGCCAACCGAGGCTAGAATCTGACGCCCCTCACCGGCATCAACATCGGCTTGTGTAATCGTTGTATCCAGCGAAGCATAAGCCTGACCCACGGCCGTCTGCTGACCATTAACACCGATGCGCATACCCTGCAAAGGAACATCGGCAATCGTCACTCCAGACTCCAGAGAAACAAAGAAGGGCTCGTTAAAGAGGTAGCCATGGTCATCGAATTGTTCAACCTGCATCACAATATAGCTGCGGGGAATACTGATGTGGTCTGAAATCGAGAACAACAGATAGAACTTCTGACCGACACCAATATCGTAGTTGGTTGCCACATCCTCTGCCGCCAAAGCGCGGTCATGGATGGCCAATAAACGAATGCTGCCTTGCCATTGATTATCGTTGGATACCTCATCCCCCAGTGCCAGGGCAAAATTTCTGTCCCAACTATCAAAGTGACCGGGGCCTTGGGGGTCGAGATCATCGGTCACCAATACACCATTCACATAAATCTGCCGCCCCTCAGTGGCGCTGTAAGTGGCGACGACATGTTGCAGTGTTGCCTGCAGCACTTCATCCGCCATGGGCGTTGACAAAGCGGGCAAACCATTGGCATCAGTGGTGCTGGAGCGGGCCAAAAAGTCATAGTCGTAGGTGGTTTGACCCAAGGTAAAGTTGCGCCGATCAGTGGCGCCTGAATAGGTGACAATGCGTGCCGGACCATCCTGAGTGACATTCAGGGGAACCACCCATGCCTCAATACTGTACTCACCACTTGCGCGAATGCGGTCATAGAGCTTGGCACTGGTAACAGTAGAGCCGCGCAGCTTGCCAGAGTTAATGCGAACACCGCCCGAGGCCAGCCATTCCACATTGCCCTGTATAGTAAGATCAATGGCCGGGTCGACACCGCTCTCGTCAAAAGCGGTTGACCCCGAGCCTGAACTGAAACTCCATTTGGCAATCACATTGCTTTCAACCCGTCCGCCGCCAGTGCTGGCGGCGAGCCCGTCATTTAGAGTTAATGCCCGACTGGTGACCAGCTCTGGATCAACCGTGGTCAACGGCAATGCCCCGGAGAAGTTTACGATACTGGCGTGCATCGCCGCTGCACTGTTGGCACAACTGCCGTTCCAGCAATGGTGTCCTTCGTCTCGCAGGCGCACGATTAAGCGCGACACGGCATTGCCCACGGTGACATCAGCGTCTTCGAGGTTGATCCGGGTGCGCGCCGCTTCGTAGGCAACCTGCGGATCATCACTACCGATAAACGGTTGCTGCTGCAGGGCAGAGTTTTCTGAGTGACAGGCGGCGCAGTATTGACGAGTTAATGAATAGACTGTGCTTTCAAAATCAACTGCACTGCCGTCATCTGCACTGGCGGGAAATTGCTTGCTCTGGCCAATGGTTTTCAGCACGGGATCCGATAGGTTTAAAGCCCCAAGAAAAGAGCTGGTGGCACCGGCACTCGCCCATTGTTGAATCCAGCTGCTAATCAAATTGCCGCAGACTGCATCACTGGATAGCCAGCAGTTATGGCCTTCCAGGACGATGGTCACCAGCCGCGATGAGGAGGGATCACTTAGGTTGACCAGGCCAAGGCTAGTGTCATAGGCACTGTTTATATCCGCGGTATTCATAAAAGCAGGGCTACCCGAACCCCCTACATCGTGACAGCTTCCACAGCGGCTGGGCACCGCCAGTTGCGACCATAGGCTTGAGCGAAAGTTTTGTACATCGTTTGCGCGGGGGGCCGGGCCTGTGTAGTTAATGCTCTCAGTGGTAATGGTTGTGGTGCCGGTGGTGCTAGTGGCCGGCGTGCTGCTGTTACCGCCACCGCCGCTGGAGCCACCGCAAGCGGACACGACTATTAGGCAGGTCACAACAATGAAGGCTTTTAGCGGTGACACTAACCACGCAACAGCAGGAGCAGATAAAGATTTAAATAACAACATATCAGCCTCCCTTACAGTAGTCTGCTGTCTCAGCAAAGACCCGCTTAAGATTGTAGCTATTGACGCCGAAGCTGGTGGTCAGTGTTTGCAGTTGTGCAAGATCAGTCGCATTGATGGGATCTCTCAGACAGACATTTTTAAAGACTTTTTCTACCTGGCATTGGGCAAAGGCCTGGCTGTGGGCCAGCTCCCTGCCCATGGTATTGGCGCCGCTTGCTGATTCTGGCAGGGTATTATCCCAACCCAATAGCGAATTGGGGCCTTCACGCCAGTAGTTAACCCAGTTTTCATTGGTGGTGACATAGCCCTGGGGAAAGGTAGTGGCATTAATGAGGTGTTTTTTATCAACACGAGTCCCCGTCACCGGATCCAGTTGACCCACATCGTTATAAGTAACTCTAAAGCTTGGGGTTCTGGCATTGCCATCGGCATCCAGTTCGTCGTTATCATAATCATAGTAAGCGAATGCCTGGGCCAGTGGATCCATGCCGCTATGACAGCTAATACAGTTGTTGAGAAAAACCCGGCTATCACCGCCTGGACTGCGGCTTACATCCTGGCGAATGCGATCTGGCGCACGGGTATTGTCCTGCACCTGCTCCAAATCACGACACATATGATTTAACAAGGTGAAGCGAAACATAGCGCGGTTGGTGCCATCGACAAAGAAGGCTCTACCGGCTGCATGGCTTGTCATCACACCGGCTGTTGCCGTCATCGGCATACCGGTAACGCTGGACTGGGTTTGCAGCTCAACCGTGTGAACCAGGCCGTTATTTTCGAGATACTCATAATGGTCTTCAATGGTATCGTCTGTGTCGGGAGTAAATATGGTCGAATAGGCAGGCACTCCGCCATGGGTAGAAACGCCAATCTGGTCTTCGTGGAGAATGCCTCTGAAATCGCGTTCTTCCTTGATATAGCCAATAACAGTCGCGATATAATCGTTGAAAGGAACAAAGACATCCTGGTCGCGATTGGTCCAGGGAGCAACCCAATTCTTAATGGTTGCGCCGTAGAAGGCCTTGTGATTCATAGCGATATACGCTGCCCCTACACCGCCAGACAGGCCATCGTTATTGACATCGGTGCCATCAAGCTCTGCCTCCATAGCCGTGAGCACTGAAAACGCATCGGGAAACTGACGCGGCTCAACGAAGTTATCATTGGATGGATTCACTTGGGTGGAGGGGATAACGCCGGTCAGGCGTTCATGAATGCGCTTTGCCTGCTCCTGCTCTAATGGCCCTGCCTGTACAAAAACAGCACCCACTAATAAACAACTACCCAGAATGCAGGCAACATTGCAGGAGGAAAAGAATGTTTTCATGTAAAACACCAGCCCATGCGTTTTCTTCTTTTACCTTTACACTGTAGACAAAAGCTAGCGATTATTCCGCTGAAAGTATCACAAGCGCACATTACCTAGTTCACAATTTAAGCAATAAGCGATTTTTCGTGAATAATTCAACGAAAAAAACACCATAGTCCACTATTATAAAAAGGTTAAATATCGGGTAGTTTCGATGGGCATTGCTATTCACAGGCGTATTTATCTTGCCTGTAAGATCGTTTTTGTGGGCACTCTTGCCAGTTTTATCGTGGCTTGTGGCAGCGGCGGCACCAATGATAATGCCGATCCACTGGGTGCCCTATGCCTGTTTGCGGACTGTGATACGGGCAGTTCGGAGTCAGATCCCCTCGCCGTTGATCGGCCCATTGCCTATGTAAAGCGCAGTGTCCCTACCGATAATAATGGCAATGTCGACAGTGACAATATTCTGGCGCCCGACACCTTTAACGGGGGTGCTGCACTTTATATAAAAGATCGGGCCAGCCGCTCGGCCCCAGAGATCAATATCACCGACGCAGCCTTTGGGACAGGCGCTATTTATGATGTAAAGGATGTGGAGGTTGCTTTTAATGGTTCGAGCTTATTGTTTGCCATGCGCCCCCCCCAGGACCCCAACCTGGACGCAGATGATCCCGCACAACCGACCTGGAGTATCTGGCAGTACGATCTCGATAACAACAGCCTTGCGCCGGTGATCACCGACGCCATTAAACGGGAGGAGGGGCACGATATTAGTCCCGACTATCTGGCCGATGGCCGCATTGTATTTTCATCCAACAGACAGGTTCGCAGCCGGGCCGTCTTACTCGATGAAATCAAACCACCGACCAGTCTCAATGGCGCTGGCTTTTCAGCGACTGTGGAGGGTGAGGAGATTTTCAACCTGCATATCATCGACCCGGACAATGACCCCATCGGGGCCAATATTCAGCAAATTACCTTTAACCAGGGCCATGATTTACAAGCCAGTGTACTGCCCGGCGGGGATATCGCGTTTTTGCGCTATGATGCCTCTGATAATCGCGATAACTTAAGTCTCTACACCATTAACTCAGATGGCAGTAATCTGAGAATATTATATGGCTATCACAGCCAGGAGACGGGCAACAGCAGCGGCAACCAAACCACCTTTATCGATATGCGCGAGCAGCCCGACGGCTCACTGGTGGGCATTTTACAAGAGCGAGATTCCGACAATCTGGGCGGCGACTTGATCCGCATCGACAGTAACGGCTTTACCGACATCAATCAGCCCACCCATGATAACCGTGGAGATACCGGGCCGGGTCAGCGCTCTCTATCGGTAGGCAGCGTTAATTTGGATGGCGGTATTTCGATTCACGGTTACTTTAACGCGGTGTACCCGCTTGCTGACAGTGGCCGCTATTTGGTGAGTTGGGACCTCTGTCGCCTTCAAGATCCCACCACCAATAGTATTCTTGCCTGCACCAGCAGCAATCTCGCCGACCCCAATTTAGAGGCCGCTCCCCCTGCCTATGGCATCTGGCTCTACGATACCAATGATGGCACCCAAACACCGGTTGCCAACGCCGTTGAGGGGCAAATGTACAGCGATGTCGTCATTGTTGAACCCAGACTGACCCCACCCCTTAGCGTTGCCGATCCCGATACTTTTGACAGCGATTTAGCAAGCAATGGACTTGCAGTGCTCAATATTCGCAGCGTCTATGACGAAGATGGCACCGATACCAGCACCCTGGGCATTAGCGCCCTAGCCGATCCAGCGCAAACAACAGCCAGCCAGCGCCCGGCACGATTTTTGAGAATAATTAAAGCCGTCAGCCAGCCCAGTGACGAGGTGCGCGATATCGATAATTCAGCCTTTGGCCTGAATCAACAGCGGGGCATGCGCGAAATTGTTGGCTATGTCCCTATTGAACCGGATGGTTCGGTAAAGGCACAAGTGCCCGCCGATATTGCCTTTCATTTTGATGTGGTCAACGCAGACGGTGAGCGCATCACCCCACTTCACCGCAACTGGCTGCATTTAAAAGCAGGTGAAACCTATCAATGCAAGGGTTGCCATATCGAGGGAAGTGAGCTGCCCCACGGGCGCGATGGTGATGTGAATTCGCTTAATCAACCCATTTATTCAGCAGAAGCCCCAAGCGTTAATCCGGGTGCAGCGCAAACCGGCATACCCTTTACCAATACGCAAATCTTTTTAGTGGATGCTGGCGACAGTATGGCTGACGCATTCGCTAAATTTAACAGCGGCGCGCGCTCCCTCAGCACCGGCATGGTCTATACCGATGACTGGACCGATCCGGCAGTACGCACCCCGGATGCGGACTATAACCTGCTCTATACCGGCGATGTCAATTTTGCCGGTATGACCACTGATGCGCCTGCCAGCCCAGGCTGTCAGACCAGTTGGCAAGCCAGTTGCCGCACCGTGATTAATTACGAAGATGTTATTCAGCCCCTGTGGGACACCACTCGACCCGATGGCATGGGTGGCGATAATCGCTGCACGGTTTGTCATAACCGACAAGATGATATGGCTAATTTGCAAACACCTGCCGGGCAACTGGAATTGACCAGCAGCCCGTCAACGGCGGAACCTTTGCACATGGTTTCCTATCGCGAATTGTTACAAGCCGACACGCCCATCATTGTTGGAGCCGACGGCAATATTCAGACCCTTTATGTGCTTAATGGAGCGGTCTATCTCGATGCCGACAATAATCCCATACTCGACGCCGGCGGCAACCCTATTGCGGAAATTCGAGTATTTATACCCGGAGCTGACAATGTCAATGATATTCGCGTCCAGAGCTTCACGGGTGCCGTAGCTGACGTTTATGAAGACGCCATGGCCATGCCAATATTGGATGCCGGCGGTAACACCATTCCATTGACGGTGGCGATTGACCCCAGCAATATTCCACCACCGCCCTCGATGAATCTGAGCAATGCGCGCAACAGTTCTTTCTTCGACAAAATGGAGAATACCGCAGGCACGGTGGATCACAGTGCCTTTATGAGCCCTAATGAGTTGCGATTACTGAGAGAATGGCTTGATATTGGTGGACAATACTACAATAATCCTTTCGATGCCCCTCTAAACTGATACTGTAAGGATGTCCTGATTGATCTATCTATCGTCCACAGCGAGGAAAAAGGAACGTCCGCCACCATTACTGACCTATCTGTTTGCTCTGATTGTTTTGCTTACCAGCAGCTATGCCAATGCTAAAAAAGAAGCGCTGCGCGTAGTGGTTACTGAAACCTACTTAAACATGCATACGGGCCCGAGCAGAGGCCACCCGGTCTTCCATGTGCTGGAGAAGGGAGAAGTTATTACTTTGTTAAAAAGTAAAACTGACTGGATCAAAGTAGAAACCGAAAAAGGACTCTTAGGCTGGATTCATCGTCGCCATATTGATACTACCGTTGGCATCAATGGTGAGCTTGTCGATCTCGGCATTCCCGACAGAGACGACTTTGCCAATCGCCAATGGGAACTCGGATTTACGGTGGGAGAATTCGATAACATTGATAGTCTCGGGGTTAACCTTAGCTGGCGCTTTACAAAAAATTTAGCCGCCGAATTGCGCTACACTCAGGCCACCGGCCGCTTTTCCAACAGCAAACTGGTCTCTTGGGGCCTGGTGCACTACCCCTTCCCTGAGTGGCGGTTTTCCCCTTTTTTTACCCTGGCCAATGGTCAAGTGGATATCTCGCCCAACTCTGATTTATCCCAAGCACAAGATACGGATGATAATTTTTTTATGGTGGGTATAGGCGGCCACTATCATCTGTTACACCGTTTTTTAATTCGTTTGGAGTACAACGACTACACCACATTGCCCGACCGCAATGAAAATGAAAATATTCAGGAATGGAAAATAGGCTTTAGCGCTTTTTTCTAAAATGCGCTAAATTTATCAAGCAACGCCACATGACAAAAAAATGATGACAATGAATCGCCGGTTAACCATGACGTATCGACTCACTTTAGCCTTAGTGCTAAGCCTTGCTGGCTGTTTGGCTTATGCCCAAAGCGACCCCCCCGTTGATGGTGAAACCGACAGCGCTATTTTAAATGAAATTATTACACCGGATATTGAGCGCCGGCGCATTAAACAAAGTCAGCTGGACAGTGAAGACTGGGAAATAGGCATCTATGGCGGCGTATTTTCCATTGAGGATTTTGGGAGCAATTCTATTGTGGGTTTACGTTTCGCCTACCATATGACGGAAGATTTTGTTGTGGAACTTAATTACGGCGTTACCGATGCTCAGGAATCCAGCATTGAGGTCTTGGGAGGCGGCATTCGACTGCTCACCGATGACCAAAGAGAATATAGTTATTACAACGTTTCGCTGGTTTATAACCTATTTCCCGGAGAGATTTTTTTAGGCCGAAAAAAAGCCTTTAACAGTAGCTTTTACTTACTTGCTGGTGCAGGCAACACCACATTTAATGAAAATGACTACTTCACCTATACCATAGGGGGTGGCCTGCGCTTTTATCTTACCGACGCCATTGCCTTGCACTTTACCGCCAAGGACCATATTTTTCGCAACGATATTATCGAAGATAAACTTACCAATAACCTTGAGGGCAGCCTTGGGCTTTCATTTTACTTTTAAACGGAGGTTATCAATAGTGGTTTTTGCTTAAAAGTAAGAATGCATCGCACAGAATATTGCAGTAATGTACTAAACTGTACATAAAATCTGGTAATTTATATTCATGTTTACCATGATGAAGAACATATAAAAATCGTTTTTTAGAGGCATCCTTAGCACTAGAGGTTATGATTATGAAGTACTTATCCATCGTTATCGCGCTATTCATTTCACTATCGCCGCTGCATGCAAAAGAACTCTCTGGCCAGATGCCAGACTTTACCTTAGGCAGCGCCGCGGGCAACAATGTACGCTTGGAAGAATTGCGCGGCCAGGTGGTCATGCTAAACTTTTGGGCAACCTGGTGTGGCCCCTGCCGCCAGGAAATGCCTGAGTTGGAGGCCCTATACAAACGCTATAAAAAAGCGGGATTTACCATTTTGGGCATTAATGTTGAAAATAGTAATAACCCAACCAAAAAAACTGAGATTGAACAATTTGTCGATGAACAGCAGCTCACTTTTCCCATACTGTTTGACAATCAAAAAGCGGTAACCAGCACCTTAGAACAGCAATTTTTAAAAAAAAGCATGGGTATGCCAACCACCGTTTTCCTAGACCGCGGCGGCAATGCACGCTTTTTACATGAAGCCTATAAACCCGGTGATGAAGCCAAATATAGAAAAGTCATTAAAACCTTGTTGAGGGAATAATAATGAAAACAGTCAGTCTAGTGTTTTTCATGCTGATCATTAGCGCTTGCAGTCAATGGACGCCAAAACCATGGGTAAAAGCCCATGAGCGAGAATTATTGTCCAGCCCAATTATGTCACTGGAGCGCGACCCCGTCAGCAGCAAATATATGAATCACGTATACGAATCCCGTGAAGCAGCGCGAGGAGCAGAGGGTAGTTCCGGGGGTGGTTGTGGCTGTAACTAAGCTGCGAATAACACTATTTTTTGCCGCTGCATTTACAGTGATATATAGCCCCTTCTGCTTAGGGGCCATTCTACCGGAACAACGGGCCGATATTCTCTACCATGCCTACGATGGTGGCGGTGTGACCATTGACGGGCCTTCGGTACTGGTTCGCAAAAACTTTAACGAAAAAATTTCTGTATACGGAAATTACTACGTGGATATGGTCACCAGTGCATCTATTGATGTACTTACCATGGCCAGCGAATACACAGAAGAAAGAACCGAGTACAGCCTTGGTGCCGACTATTTAAATGATCGGACGATTATGAGCCTAAGCTTTACCAATAGCTCTGAAAATGACTACGAGGCCGATACCCTTGGCTTTAGCGTGAGCCAGGAATTTTTTGGTGATCTCAGCACCATCACCATGGGTTTTTCGATGGGCGATGATACCGTTAAAGCAACCGGGGCCGATGGCTTTGAAGAAGCAACAGAAAGAAAGCGCTTTAATATCGCCTATACGCAAATTTTATCTAAACGCCTGCTCACCTCGCTGACTTACGAATCCGTTATCGATGAAGGTTTTCTGCGCAATCCCTACCGACAAATAAGAGACGCATCGGGCTTTATCACGCCGGGAGCAGCGCTGCCCTGTGAGGATAATGATAGCGGCGTTAGTGTGGGCAGTGAGTGCTACCCTGAAACGCGCAATAGCGAAGCATTTGCATTGAGAGGCATATACGCAATCACGCCACAATCCAGTATTCGCGCAGAGTATCGCTTGTATGACGATAGCTGGGGCGTGCAGGGTTCTAACGTTGAATTACGCTATGCCCAGCAAATTGGCAGCCGCTGGCTAATAGAGTTTCGCTACCGTCAGTACCAGCAAAATGAGGCGGATTTTTACGGGGATTTATTTGACTTCAGTATGGAAATTCCTGAATTTTACGCAAGGGATAAAGAGCTGAGTGACTACAGCGCCCAGCAATTTGGCATTGGCGTCACTTATACGTTCAAAAGTCGCAATGCATTCTTCAACAACAGCACCCTCAATTTTCAGTGGGATCAGATGACCTTTGACTACAATAATTTTCTCGATGCCACGGTCACAACTGTCACCCCCGGTACAGAACCTTCCTACAGCCTTGATGCCGATGTGATTCGTATTTTCTACTCGGCCTTTTTCTAACAGACATTATGCCGTATGATTTTATGCTCCGCCGCAATGAGCCTAAAATCATATGAACTACCGCATTGTGTTTCTCGATAGAGCGACTATTCCCGACCATGTCCAATTTCGCCAGCCCGATTGTGATCACCAGTGGATTGACTATGGGCTGACCTCAGCCGACGAGCTTATCGAACGGGCAAAAATCGCCCATATCATTGTCACCAACAAGGTCGTATTCAATCAGGCTGTACTGTCCCAATTACCTGAAATGCCGCAAGAGTTGGACAAGCACGGCTGTCCTACTACGCAGCAGCCAAGGGCGGGATCGTCGCTCTCGTGAAGTCCGTCGCGCAGGAAGTCGGCACGCATGGCATCACGATGAACGTGGTCTCACC
>JBCBZU010000264.1:0-3915 GCA_039815165.1 Pseudomonadota bacterium | reverse complement strand
TTTTATTTTTTTTTAATTGCGGCACAAGCACTTTAAGTGAGGCCCAGTCTTTTAACCGCAGATACACTTTTTGTCGCAGCAGTAACACTTCCGGGTGTTCTGGATTTAATGCGGTTGCCCTTTCAAGGGTTGCCAAACACTTTTCATATTCACTATTAAAAAATTGCATGCGCGCTTGAGTAATTACCACTGCAAAACGCCCTCGGTCATTAGATGACTCTGCTTTATGCAATAATTCCAAGGCGCCTTGTTTATTACCCATTTCATAGGCACTTCTTGCTGCGGCGAGATAATTAATCAAAGGGGCCGCGGCTTTATTAGCCGATTTCGTGAGTTTTTTATGAGCCGATGACCAGTTGCCTTCGATAAATTCGATTAAGCCCTCTTCGGTTTTTCGTTGGGCTTTTTCATCGTTATAATTAAATACTTTATTTTTGGCACTCACAGCGGTACGCCAACTGCCTCTAACAATAGAATTGCATAGCCAAATAACAAATGAAATGATCAATAGCGTTAACAATGCAAACCAAATGCTCATTTCAACACTGGTATTACCCCATACCACCAGCAGATAACCGGCGTCTTTTGACATCAAACGATAGATGGTCGCACCCCCAACAGTAAAAACACAAAACCATAAAAACCAAGGCATCATGATGAGATTCCTTCTGTGGCGGGGGTTTGTTCAATTCGATTTTTATCTTCTAAGGAAGATGGCGCATTGTCACTCGGGGCTGTATTAGCGCTCGGGTCTGCTTGAGCAGGGCTACTATTCAATTGGTGAAAGCGCTCAATATAATCGGTGAGTAAAGCCGAAGAGCCTGAAATATCCGGAAACTGCTGCTCTACACTCATTGCCTGCAATGTTTTAAGCTGGTCGCTAACAATTTCATATTCAGCATAGTGGGCATAATAACTATTCCACCAATCGATGGCCTGCTGGAGGCTGTAGTGATAAATTTTTTGCTGTTGATGCAATAAAGCAAACTGCGCCTGCTCAAACATAAACGTAAGATTATTTGCTATTTGTAATTGTTGTTGCTCACTGATTAATAATGTTGGCACTTCATCGTAGCGACGCACTTTTACAAAGTCACTGAGCTTTGATAAAGCCGACTGTATGCCCAAGCCTAAAGATTGATACCAGGACAGGTCCTGCTTTTGGCTTTTTATTAGCGAATCCGAAGAGGAAGAGGGTAAAGATCGCTCTGTAGAGTGTTGGCGTGTTGGCACCATAGGCAAGTCGCGAATACGATTTTTTAATGCGCCTATCTGTAAAAAAACCCCCTGCCTATCAATAGTTTTCGCCAATTTCAATGCAACAATTTCATTGGCAATGGCACTGCGCACGGGCAGCAGCCCATCATCATTTATCGACTGAATTATGCCGTCCGCCGATTGCAACAAGCCCAAGGCGCTCTCAGTGCCTTTTTCAACCAGTAGGCGCTGATTGGCCAAACGCAACAAATATCGCGCTTCAGCCAATAACCAGTCATCGCGACTTGTGCCCGCAAGTGCACGCAAACGCCGGGTATGACTGGAGAGAGTTTGCTGAATGGCCTGCTGATCTTGATTAATTCGCGCAATCAGTGCTTGCTGGTCACTGGCCTGGTTATTCTTTTCTGCGCTGAGAGTATTCAAGGCATTGACTTGCTGCTGTGCACGGGATTCCAGTGATTGCAGACGCTGGTCTTGTTGCAACCAAAATTGCCAGCCGTAGTAAGTCGCTAACGCTAAGGCCGCACAAATAAGCACTAAGAAAAAAATAAACATTAACAGGCCGGTTTTTTTGCCTCGCTTTTTTTCGGCAAGAGGGGGGGTTGCCGCCTTTGTTTTTTGGTCAGGCGCTGTGGCAGCAAGGCCTTGATCCACTGTTGGCTGGTGTTCATCTGCCGAAACGTTTAACGGTTTTTCAGCATTTTTATCTGATATGCCCGGCTTATCTGCGGTCGTTTCAGACGGTTTTTCGCCAATCATAAAGTGCCCCTATCATACTATTATCAGTTGCATTGTCTGCGGTAACTATTGTCTTAAAACCTGCATCATTGGCATGCAGTGCCACTCGCTCACCCGGCACTAAAAGCGGCTGTGCTAACAGCCACTGTTTATCGTCAACCAGACTGCATAAATTATCTAAGGTTTCCGCACTGTGTACGGCAATCAATTTACGGTTTGCGCTCGCCTTAAAGCTGTCTAGTGCGGACCAATCAATTGTATCCGGTATTGTGCGTTGGTACAGCTCACAATAATCCACTTTTGCATTTCGAGAACGCAGCACATCGCCCATGTAGGTACGCCCGCCCAGCCCTCGAAAGATAAGAATTTTTTCATTATCTACGCGCTGCATATTGGCTAAAGCCACGAGCGCTTCACTGTTCATGGCGTGCTCTGCGGCGATAACAGACTTGCCCCAACGGGATGAGCTTTGTTGCTGTAGTTGTTCACCCGTGGTCTTGCCCACGGCAAAAAATTCCAGTGCTTCCGGTAACTGTGGCCAATATTGATCTATCCAGTCAATGCCATAGCTTACTGCATTTTGACTCACAAAAATCGCTTTTTGGTACTCATCCAATTGCAGTATCTTATTTTTAATCCCCTGTTTGTGTTCTGGTTCCACCAACGCTTTGATAGCCAACATCGGCACCAGTTGAACTTGCGCGCCAGCTTTACATAGTAACTGTGACCACAGGCGGGCTTGAGCCCTCGGGCGCGTCACCAAAACCAACAGACCCTTAAGTGTTTGGCTATTCATATTAAAACGGGCGCACTCATCAGTGTTGATCAATTTGATAGATGGCTTGCAAAATGGCGCCAGCTCCGTCATTTAATAGGGCTTCTGCCACCTCAATTCCAATGGCTTCTGCGTTTTCAGGAAGACCTGTACTTTCTTTGGCAATCAGCTGTTGACCATCCGGACTACCCACTAAACCTCGCAGCCATAGTTGGTTATTGCCCGTATGGGTGGCATAGCATGCAATCGGTACTTGGCAACCGCCCTCGAGGCGGCGATTCATCGCGCGCTCGGCGAGCACACATTCTGCGGTTTTTGAGTGGTTTAACGGTGCCAGTAAATCCAGGGTCTGCGAATCATCAGTTCGGCATTCGATGCCCACCGCCCCCTGGCCACCGGCTGGCAGGCAATATTCGGGAGCAATGAAGTCTTTAATACGCTCGGGCATTGCCAAACGCAGCAAGCCTGCACAGGCAAGAATAATGGCGTCATAGTCGCCCGCATCCAACCTGGCCAGGCGGGTATTGACGTTACCGCGCAAGAACAGGATGTTTAAGTCCGGTCGCGCTGCCAGTAATTGGCACTGCCGTCGAAGGCTGGAAGTCCCTACGCGAGCACCTTGGGGCAGCAGGTCTAGTGCCCCGTAATGGTTGGATACAAAGGCATCGCGGGGATCTTCTCGTTCACAAATAGCCGCTAAGCCAAGCCCACTGGGAAATTCCATTGGCAGGTCTTTTACTGAGTGCACCGCAATATCTGCTTTATCGTTAAGTAAGGCCTGCTCTAGCTCTTTCACAAATAAACCCTTGCCACCAATCTTTGCTAAGGGTACATCGATGATTTTGTCGCCGCGACTGCTCATCGGCAGTAACTCAACCCTGAGATGAGGGTGGATGTTCTCTAAACGCGCTTTTACATCTTCCGCCTGCCACAGGGCAAGCGCACTTTTACGAGTGGCGATACGAAGAGTCTGGCTTGGCATATAGCGTCCTACAGCGATGAAAGCGCCATCATAGCAAATGTAGAAAAGGATAGTTCTTTAACCTAAAAACCGCAGTTGAACACAGAATTTGGGCTGAGAGATAAGGCCGCAAGACAAGGCGTCGCTCGCCGGCAATGGCCGTAGCCCTTGCCAAGAGTGACAACGCCGTATTGCGGCCTTAGATCCAGCCCAAATCTGTGTA
>JBCBZU010000356.1:0-2980 GCA_039815165.1 Pseudomonadota bacterium | reverse complement strand
GTCAGAACGGCAGACGCGAAAATAATCATTTTCATTAGGTTATTACTAACGGGGCGCTTGAAAAGAATACACTGTCATTTCAAACACGCGGTCATTACGTCCCTGTACGCTCTACGTCGGCTCCTGCCGCCGAAGGTTTGAAATGACAGTGTATTCTTTTCTTTAAACGGGGTAGTAACCCGGCAATTTTAATTGTCGCGTTAATAACACGGGACAAGGATGTCCTGCCATCGGCATAGCCGATGCAAGCCATTGAAAATCAAGCAGCTGCGCACAGTTGCGCCAATTTTCAATGGCGTCAATCAAATAGTTCAGAGCGAACTATTTGATTGCCAGGTTAATAGTTTATTGTGATTTAGCGCTATGTCATTTATTTTATCGAGGTGAACCAACCATGCCTTACGTAAAGCGCAATGCAGATGACCGCATAGTCTCCATCGCACAAACAGCAGACAATGCGCATTCAGAATACTTACAACCCACCGCCAATGAGATAGTGAATTTTTTGTCCGACAGTGCGGAAATAGATTTATCGAAGGATGCACTCGCCGAGTCCGACAAAGATATCGCCCGGATAACCGAAGACCTGATTCAACTATTAATCAGCAAAAATATCATTTTATTCACTGAACTGCCAGGTGCAGTACAGCAAAAGCTTTTGAGTCGCGAAAAGTTAAGATCCAGTCTCAATGGAGTAATGGATGATTTTTTAGATGATGAAGAATCCATTTAAAACCCTGATGTCGGCACCAGTGTGCCCGCTTGGAAAACCCAGGTAGTAAGCGTTACCCTCCAGGGTGTATGCTGTTGTGCCTCACTGCCTCCAATTGTTTACACATAGCCTGTGCCCCCTGTAACAACCTTACCGTGTGGCGCTGCAGGATATCGGGAGGAATAAAAAAGAGTTGTTGTTTTTGTACGGCGGTAATCGAGTGCCACCTGCGCCATTCATCCAACCAGTCTGGGCGCTGTTCACCCATACCGCTGGCGATAATAACTTGTGGGTTTCGCTCAATAACAGACTCAATGCTAATTGTCGGGGCAATAACGGGCGCATCGGCAAAGATATTGCGCCCGCCACACACGCGAATAACATCGCTGATAATATGATTACCGCTAATAGTGCGCAGTGGGCTATTCCAGACTTGATATAGAACACTCACCGGGGACTGGTGAGCATAGCGTTGTTGCAAGTGTTTTAATCGACGTTGATAACTCTTTATTGAATCCACCGCAGCGGATTCCCGCTGGCTTAGATAAGCAATATCGCTAATGGATTTTACAACATGCTCTAAGGTTTTGGGTTCATCCATATAAACGTTTAGGCCCAAGTCCACCAATTTTTTGGATACACTGGCCGCATGCCCGGAAGCCCACGCGATAACCAGGTCAGGTTTTAGAGCGACAATGGCTTCTATACTAAAGCCCTGGATATTGCCAACACGGGGAATAGCCAGGGCTTGCTGTGGATAATCCGAATAGGATACGGCCCCGACAATTAAATCCCCCGCCCCCGCAGAATATATATTTTCCACAATATGGGGTGCCAGTGCGACAATGCGAGTGGCGGGTTTGCTTAATACGACTGTTCGACCTTGATAATCAGTAACAACCCGCTCGTCAGCGACTAGCTGTGTGGGGGTAACAAACAATATAAAAACAAGCAATATAAACAAGCATAGCCAGGTAAAGGGTGTCATAAAACAGCATTATCCAAATCGTGGTTTAACCGGGTGGTCGATGTTTGCAACAGCTGCTGTAAGCGCTGCCAGTGCTCCCCTGGCAAACCACAGCGCAGCCAGCTTTGACCCTTGGGCAGTTCAGCATAACGAAACAGAACACCTTGCTTGGCTGCGTGAACATAAAATGGTTGTAACCGGGATGTCGGACCAAAGACAGTCGAAAATAAACCAGCCGAATGTAATTCAAAGGAACACCAGGCTGCCAATGCAGTGTGCAGCTGTTGCGATTGACGAGAAATGGTCTGGCGCTGTTCGGTTTGCCATGCACTATCCAACAGTACTTTTTCACCCAACCACAAGGCGGGATGATTAACCGACCAGGGCTGTAATTGTTCTCGCAAGGCCTTAAGCAATGGGTTATTGCCTAACACAAACCCCAAACGCAAACCGGCCAGGCCAAAAAACTTTCCCAAAGACCGCAAAACGATAAGATTATGCCTCTCACTGGAAATATGGGTGGCCAAGCTGCTGTCAGGCGCCAGATCCATAAATGCTTCATCGACAATCATATAGGCATTGTCATTTAAGTTTTTTTGCAGTGACAGTAATCGATCAATAGTCCATGTTTTCGCCAGGGGGTTATTGGGGTTAATAATCACTATGTGGCTATCTGGATTATCGGCTACATATTGCTCTAACATTTTATATGAGCAATAAAAATAAGGAGTGTGCCCCGCTTTTGACCACCAGCGGCAGTGCTCCTGGTAGCCTATTTTGGGTAGGGCAACTTTTGCTTTTGGGAGTAAATAAGGGATGCGTACAATGACGTCCTGAGATCCGTTTGTGGGCAGTATAAACTCATAAGGACAAGCGTAATACTGTTCAGCCGCCAACAATAAGTGGTGGTGGTTATAGGGCAGGTGATGAAAAATAGTGTCCGGAATAGCGGGCACTGGATAGGGCCAGGGGCTAATGCCCGTGGAAAGATCTAACCAACCTTGCTCTGGCCGACCAAACAGGGAGGTCGCACAATCAAGATCACCCCCATGTTGAACGCTGGTATGTTGCAGAACTTTCATCATTGTTTTAAGCCTTCAACGATAATCAAAGCCAACACCCATAAACAGACTGTTTTATCGACCAGTAATAATGATCGTTTGATATGCTTATTATCCGGGCGCAGACAGCCGCCAAACTCTGGTTTCTCTTTTAAAACACCTTGGTAGTAGGCTTTACCCCCTAAACAAATGTTTAAACTGCCAGCCCCGGCGGTCATCACTACACCTGCATTAGGGCTT
>JBCBZU010000493.1:0-1787 GCA_039815165.1 Pseudomonadota bacterium | reverse complement strand
TTAGGCTGTTGGAAAAAGCGGACATCATCGTTGAGAATTTTCGCCCTGGCGCAATGGCGCGGCTTGGCGTCGGCTATGACGATCTGATAGCACTACTGGCGGATGGACATTTACTGGTAGAAGGAGCTCCCGGCCTTGCAAAAACCAAGGCGATTAAGCAACTGGCAGAGGGGATAGAAGGAGACTTTCAGCGCATACAGTTCACTCCGGATCTGTTGCCCACGGATATTACCGGCACCGACATTTACCGACCTCAGGAGCACAGTTTTGAATTTCAGCCCGGGCCCATTTTTCACAACCTGGTGTTGGCTGATGAAATCAATCGCGCACCGGCCAAAGTACAGTCTGCTTTATTGGAAGCCATGGCTGAAAGGCAAGTGAGCGTGGGCAACAGCACTTACTCCTTGCCCAATTTATTTCTGGTGATGGCCACTCAAAACCCTATTGAACAGGAAGGCACTTATCCACTGCCCGAAGCACAACTGGATCGCTTTTTAATGAAGGTCAATGTCGACTATCCCACTACTGATGCCGAAAGGTCCATTCTCGCACTTGCACGTGCCGAGGCCATGCACAGCCAGTCGGGACCTGCAAGCATGATTACGCAAAGTGACTTAATGCGCTCGCGAAGACTGGTTCTCAATATTCATACTGCCCCCTCCCTCGATGAGTACATGGTCCAACTCACCATGGCCACTCGACAGACAAAGTCTGTTGATCCGCAACTGGCGCAATGGATTGACTATGGGGTTAGCCCTCGCGCCACGATTGCCTTAGACCGATGCGCAAAGGCACACGCATTTTTAAACGACAAAGACTTTGTTTCCCCTGATGATATTCATGCAGTCATCCACGACGTTTACCGCCATCGTTTACTGCTTAGCTTTGAAGCCGAAGCACAAGGTGTCAACAGTGATATGGTCATTGACGAATTACTCAAAAAAGTGGCCATTGTGTAGTCTATGAAAAGCCCTAACGCCGCCGTTGCTGATATAGAGCCTACTGGCGCCTATACACGTTTGGATATACTACAAAAGCTACGCTACAGCGCGGCGCCGCTGGTTAGCCGCAGCATCACCCGTTCCGCTACCCACAGCAGTGGTCAGCACCGCAGCAGAGCCTTAAGCCGAGGGATGGAATTTGCAGAAGTCAGGCTTTATCAAGCTGGCGACGATGTACGCAACATCGATTGGCGTGTAACCGCAAGAACTCAGGTTACTCATACCAAGCGCTACCAAGACGAAAAAGAAAAACCTGTCATTACCTTGGTTGACCAGCGACACTCTCTGTTTTTTGGTAGCCAACAGTGTTTTAAGTCTGTCTATGCCTGTTATCTCGCGGCGATTATTAACTGGAGCACATTAAAGCGAAACGACAAAGCCGGCGGCTTGGTCATTAGCACCCACGTAATATAAGAAACCAGACCAGCCCGGTCACAAACGACGGTGAATCAGTGGTTGCAACAACTGCACAAGAGCAATCAGCAACTGGGTGCAAGCTTAAGCCACACCGAACCTGGCTTCTGGGCGGCGCTTAAACAACTTCATGCGATTGCCACCAGCGGTTATGAGTGCTTTATTATCAGTGATTTTTATGATCTTGATAGCCAATGCCAACAGTATCTATTCGATCTGGCACGGAAGCATAGAATCAGTTTATGCTGGATAGTCGATCCTCTTGAGAAAACCATTCCGTTTTTACAAAATGTAACCCTGAGTAACGGTGTTGAAAATACCAGCGTATCTATCGGTCGTTTTCAGCAGGGAGACTATGAACAACGCTTCCTT
>JBCBZU010000385.1:0-2816 GCA_039815165.1 Pseudomonadota bacterium | reverse complement strand
TTCAATTTACCTTGTGCATTTAACTGTCTAGTTATTTTATCGCCGTAAGTTTTAATCCCTTCCTGCTTATGTCCTGCAATCGTGAAAATGCCATCGCTATCAAGTAGATCTGCACCTTGATTAATCAAAAAGTGAACTAAGGACTTTTCTTTTGAGATGCGTAATATAATATTTGAAAATGTTTCTCTAGGGTACTGGTTGTGATCAAAATCATTAAAAATGGAAATGAATTTATACGCTTTTGCATGCTGATAAATATCGTAACGGTTAGTCACAATAGTAATGTTAGGGTTTGGGCCAAGTTGCTCAAGTAAATGACCGCTGTTTTCATCCATATACCACAGGCTAGGCGTAGTTACTCCTTGCAAAATAGGTAGAAGTTCTGCAGAGACAGCATCACTCATGCACCCATAACCTCAGCCGCGGTCAAGGGGCGATAGCGACCGCTGGTTAAATTTTCATCAAGAAAAATATCGCCAATCCGAAAGCGATGCAGCGCTGTTACCCGGTAATTACATGCAGCAAACATACGTTTAACTTGATGATATTTTCCCTCATGGATGGCCAGTTCAGCCACATTGTCATCCACTATATTGAGCCTTGCGGGTTGTGTCGCTTGTTGTTCCCCTCTTAGGGCAATACCACGGCTGAAGATATCGACTAAACCCTGCTGCAAGTCCCGGTCAAGTGTCACCCGATAGTATTTATAGCACCGTTTGTTTGGCGAGGTGATACGATGAGTCCACTGACCGTCGTCGGTAATCAATACCAGTCCAGTGGTATCCCTATCTAAGCGGCCCGCAATATGTAGCTTGTTGCGCTGGGGTTCATCGATAAGATCCAGCACTGTTGGATGCTCACTATCGGTGGTTGCGCAGACATAATTAACCGCTTTATTGAGCATAAAATAACGTGGTTGAAGTGGATATATAAGGTCGCCATTAATGCTCACTAAATCATCTTGCCGTATTTTCTGTCCAGGGTCGTAAGCAGTACGGCTGTTGAGCAATACATTGCCCTTTTTAATCAAGTACTTTGTTTCTGATCGAGAGTAATCTGTCGACGTAGCGATATACTTATCCAGCCTCATGGGGTAAATAATCTTTGGCTGTTTTCGCCGGATTCTACCGTCTGATAGATAAGGGTATTAATTGTCATTGGTCCAACCCCTCCAGGTACCGGAGTGTAGGCAGCTACTTTGTCTACCAAAGGGGCGAGTTCAATATCGCCAATACCACCGGGGTGGTAGCCGGCATCAACCGCAATGGCGCCATTTTTGATCCAGTCGGCTTTAATAAATTCTGGTCGGCCCAGTGCACCGACAACAATATCGGCTTGTTTAATGTGGTCTTCCAAGTTTTGAGTTCTGGAGTGACAAATCGTGACCGTTGCATTTGCGCCCAGCAGCATCATCGCCATTGGCTTCCCTAAAATTGCACTGCGACCCACGACTACCGCGTGCTTGCCTGCTAGTGGGATATTGTAGGCATCCAATAAGCGCATAATGCCCTTGGGGGTTGCGCACCCGTAAGCAGCTTCCCCCATACTCATCCGGCCAAAGCCCAAGCAGGTAACGCCATCCACATCTTTTCTGAGGTCAATTGCATCAAAACAGCTGCGTTCATTGATGTGTTCGGGCACGGGGTGCTGTAGCAGAATACCATGAACATCGTCATTAGTATTGAGCTCACCGATCTTGTTTAACAATTGTTCGGTAGTGGTGCTGGAGGGCAGTTCGATACGGACAGACTCCATCCCAATGCGTTCGCAGGCATTGCCCTTCATGGTGACATAGGTTGCCGATGCGGGGTCATCGCCAACCAGGATGGTCGCAAGAATGGGTGGATAACCGCCGTTACGGCTTCTCAAGGTGGCGACACGTTCTATAAGCTCCATCTCAGTCTTTGCAGCCAATGCCTTGCCGTCTAATATCAATGCACTCATAGTCAAGGGGATTCCAAATTAAGTGTTTCGAGGGCGCGTATTTTCCCATAGCTAGCCAATGGTCGCCAATGGATAGAAAGGTAAGATTTACGAATGTTTTCAGTGGATTGTGATTGACTGGCGAAAACTCCATGGTATTATTCGCAGCTCTTAAAATTTGGGTCTTGTGCTATAGTGGGTATTTGCCCGTATAAGTCAATATCGGATAAGTCAGCATGGGATAAGTCAGTATCGGAGTGTAGCGCAGCTTGGTAGCGCATCTGGTTTGGGACCAGAGGGTCGGGGGTTCGAATCCCTCCACTCCGACCAATTGTTAAGAGGCTGATTCCTTTTGCGCTCGTAGCTCAGCTGGATAGAGCATCCGCCTTCTAAGCGGATGGTCGCAGGTTCGAGTCCTGCCGGGCGTGCCATTATCGCTGGTCACTAAATCGTATATAGGTTGTATATAAGTCGTAGAATGCGAATGGCAAGGTCGGTAGACCTGATTAAGAATCTCCGTTGGATAAATCGTCTGTAACGATTTATAACACAAGGGCGCACGAATTGAAGGATGCAATTTGTCAAATCCTACCAGGTGAGGGCACGGTTTACTAATGAATCTTGCTGAATACTGCGTAATGGTGACTGTAGCTCAGCCGGTAGAGCCCCGGATTGTGATTCCGGTGGTCGCGGGTTCGAACCCCGTCAGTCACCCCAATATTTTCTTTAAAATCAATGATTTAAAGCAAATTCTTAGTTAAGGAAAATGAAATTTAAAGATCCAAATTTTCATTCGAGCTTGGCACTGCGCTCTAGAAGTAGCGCGCGGCAAAAGCTGGCGTTTGTCGAAAACAAGGCATTAGACTTCCAGCAAATCGAACACATGCTTGGCG
>JBCBZU010000338.1:0-3131 GCA_039815165.1 Pseudomonadota bacterium | reverse complement strand
TCGCGGATCGTGGGCCAGTCCGGGTCGTCGCCTTGACCGCCGCGCTCGATCCGCCGCAGCAGACCATCGACGTTCAGGTCGCCAGGGCCGATCGCGTCGAGCGGCGACAGCCGGCCCATCAGTGAGAGTTCCAATAAATATTCGGCGCGCAGAAGAGGGGATTTCAATACGTGAAAGGCATTGTTAATAAAAGAGGTAAACTGCAGCGAAAGGCGCTTTTCACTGCTGCTATGGCTGGCAAATTTATCCGGGTGTACTTTTTTTTGCAACTGGCGGTACTGTTGACTGAGTTGTTGCTTATCCAGCTCGAAGGTGGGTCGTAAACCGAATAGCTCAAAATAATTTTTTGCAAGATTAGTCATCAGAAAATAAACCTAGAACCGGTGCGCAGCTCCCGGCATTTTGAATGGAAACAAACCAACTACACGTGGAAGCTTTCTCCACATCCGCATTCGTTTTTCATATTGGGGTTATTAAATTCAAAGCCTTCATTCAGACCTTCTTTGACAAAGTCCAGTTGGGTGCCGTCTATATAAACCAGACTTTTAGGGTCGACAATAATGCTGAAACCGCCCTGATCGAATACTTCATCCTGGTCAGAAAGTTCATCGACAAATTCAAGCACATAGGACAAGCCTGAGCACCCTGCTGTTTTAATACCCACGCGAATACCGACACCTTTGCCTCTATCGGCCAATTGTTTGGCAATATGCTGTTTTGCCGCTTCTGTCATTGATACTGCCATGCTGTTACCCTTGCCCTTGTTTGCCGGACCAACTGTTTACCACACAAACAAATGCTTACAACTGACCGCGCTTTTCGTTTAAGTCATTTATCGCTGCTTTAATTGCATCTTCTGCCAGTACCGAACAATGTATTTTCACAGGCGGCAGCGCCAGCTCTTCTGCAATTTGGGTATTTTTAATTTCACGGGCCTGATCGAGGGTTTTACCTTTTACCCACTCAGTTAATAATGAGCTGGATGCAATCGCTGAACCGCAGCCATAGGTTTTAAACTTGGCATCTTCAATAACGCCATCATCGTCAACCTGAATTTGTAAACGCATAACATCGCCACAGGCAGGTGCTCCCACCATACCGGTGCCCACATTGGTGGAGTTATCGTCTAACTTACCGACATTGCGCGGGTTTTCATAATGATCGATTACTTTTTCGCTGTAAGCCATATTGGTTCTCCACTCATATTTTTAATCGCTAGAGATTAAAATTAAATATTTTTGTTTAGGCTTGTATATAAAGTGCGGCCACCAAGCGTTAAGGCCGACATAACAAGCAAAAATTTTTTAAATTACAGTCGGTTCTGCACCTATACTGGCTAGTGAGCCGCCCACTCCACGCTATTTAAATCAATACCCTCTTTAAACATATCCCATAGGGGCGAGAGTTCGCGCAGTTTATCGACTGCTTGATGCACCTGTTTAACGGCATAGTCCACTTCTTGTTCCGTTGTAAAACGGCCGAAACTAAAGCGCAAAGAACTGTGGGCCAACTCATCACTTAGGCCCAAGGCACGCAATACATAAGAGGGTTCCAAACTGGCAGAGGTACAGGCAGAGCCGGACGATACGGCCAAATCTTTAAGAGACATAATCAACGACTCGCCTTCCACATAGGCAAAGCTCACATTTAAGTTGTGGGGTACACGCTGTTCAAGGGAGCCGTTAATATGCACCTCTTCCATATCGTTAATGCCTTCCAGAAAACGATTTCTCAAGCGCAAAACGTGTTCGCGATCTTGCTCCATTTCTAATTTGGCCAAGCGGCAGGCTTCGCCCATGCCCACAATCTGATGCGTCGGCAAGGTGCCTGAACGCATACCGCGCTCATGGCCACCGCCGTGAATTTGTGCCTCTAAGCGCACGCGAGGCTTGCGGCGCACATACAGTGCACCGACACCCTTGGGCCCGTAGGCTTTGTGGGCTGACATCGACATTGCGTCAATATTCATGGCCTCAATATCGATGGGCAGCTTATTTACACTCTGTGCTGCATCGACGTGGAAGAAGGCCTTACGCTCACGACAAATGGCGCCGATGGATTGCAGATCGTTGATCACCCCAATCTCGTTATTCACGTGCATCAACGACACAACGGTTGTATCGTCGCGAATAGCCTCTGCAATACGTGCGAGACTAAACAAGCCTTCACTGTCTGGATCCAGATAGGTCACTTCAAACCCTTCGCGCTCCAGTTGGCGACAAGTGTCCAGAGTCGCCTTGTGTTCGATTTTAGAGGTCAGAATATGTTTGCCGCGCTTTTTGTTAAAGTGGGCAATACCCTTGATCGCGAGATTGCTGGACTCAGTGGCACCGCTGGTCCAGACGATTTCACGGGGGTCTGCATTAATTAAATCGGCAACATTTTGCCGTGCAGTTTCAACCGCTTCCTCTGCCTTCCACCCAAAGGCGTGCGAACGAGAGGCCGGGTTGCCAAAGTTACCGTCCATTGTTAAACAATCCGCCATCGCTTTGGCAACGCGAGGATCAACCGGGGTAGTCGCGGAGTAGTCAAAGTAGATCGGAAGCTGTATCGACATGGGAATACCTACTGAGCCATGTGGGGTGAGGGAATAACGTTGATATTTTGACTGCTGGAATCGCCAACATCCCGACGGTCGTGTTGGCGACGGGATACGGACTGAACATCCCGCCGAGACACCAGATGTGCCAGACTAATGCCGCTCAAGAATTGATGTATCTGGCTGCTCAGATCTTCCCATAAATGATGAGTCAGGCAGATTTCACCTTGCTGGCAGTTGCCTTTACCGCTGCAATTGGTCACATCGATGGATTCGTTGACAGCGTCAATGATTTCAGCAACAAAAATAATATCCTGTGGGCGACTCAGCTGGTAGCCGCCGCCGGGGCCTCGAACACTGGTCACCAGTTGCGATTTACGAAGCTTGGAAAACAACTGCTCAAGATAAGAAAGTGAAATTTCCTGTCGTTTGGAGATATCGGCCAAACTGACAGGTCCTTTATCGGCATGGATGGCTAAATCCAGCATGGCGGTTACCGCATAGCGGCCTTTGGTGGTTAAGCGCATAGCTCCGACCCTTGTGAGTAAAATTGCATGCAGTATGCAATAACCAAGTAAGCCAGTCAAGTATA